>PLWR01000494.1 GCA_003165615.1 Acidobacteriota bacterium
CCACGGAACACACACCGCGTGACATCCGGGAGATGGCGGCCGAGGCCATTGCCTTACTCTGCGGTGAGACCCTTGGCCTACCGGGAGCGGAGTACCGCCGGGGTTACCTCCAATCATGGGGCCAAGGCCAGACGTTTACCGAGCGTTACGCCCAACGCATCTTTCGCGCCGCCGACCCAATCCTCCGCGCAGGCTATCCCGATGAGTGCGGCCTGCCCAACAACGGCGGCAAGCGCTCGCTGGTTGCTGCCCACTGCCCACTGCCTACTGCTCTTTCCCTTTGGGTTGGTTGAGGAGCTTCACCGGGCGCCCCTCGAAAAAATCCACGATGGCGCGGGGGGCGTTGGCGTGCAGGAGGTATTCGGAACGGTCGGAATACCAGGCAACGTGCGGCGTGATGATGACATTGGGAAGTGTGCGGAAAGGATGGTCGGGCGGCAGGGGCTCCGTGGTAAAGACGTCGAGCGCAGCGCCCCCCAATTTCTTAGCTTGGAGGGCTTCGATCAGCGCTCCGTCGTCCAGGATGAGTCCGCGCGAAGTGTTGATCAAGAAAGCCGTGGGCTTCATCTTGGCGAAGGCATCCTTGCCCAGCAAATGGCGCGTGGAAGCGTTCAGGGGTAAGTGGATGGAGATGTAATCCGATTCCCGCAGCAATCGGTCCAGGGAAACCATCTCGGCGGACGCCGAATCATGGGGGCTTGATTCAGCGGATTGCGAATGGGCAAGGACTCGACCGCAAAGCGGCGCCACCCACTGCGCCAACTGTCTGCCGATGCGTCCGTACCCCAAAAGTCCGATGGTTTGCTCTTTCAGCGACGGCGTGGGCGTCATCGATGCGACGGGCTCCCAAACCCCGGACTTTACTCGCGCTTCCAGCGAAAAAAGTCTGCGGTGACATGCCAACAGCAGCGACAGCGCGTGCGTGGCAACCTCGTTGGTGCAGTAGCCGGGGTTGTTCGACACGGCAATTCCCGCTTCCGTCGCCGCCGCCAGGTCAACATTGTTGAAGCCTGCGGTGTACAAGGAAATGTGACGGCACCGTTTGAGTTGCGCGATCAGCTCTGCCGGTATATTCGCCCAGCAGACTAGAAGCGCATCGGCGTCGGCGGCCAGCGCGGCAATCTCACTGACCGACGAGTCGGGAGCGCGCAGCAAACTCGCCCCGATTTTTCCCAGGATCTCTCGCTCAATGGAAATGTCGGAAAACGGACCGTCGGTGAGTACAACCTTAATCGCCATGAGTAAAGCCAACCGATGCTAGCACGCCAAGAGGACCGGTTTCGGCCCTTTGGGGCTGAGTGAATTTCCATTTGAAGAATACTGTGTACTGTAAATACTTACAGATTGTCAACATTCATATTCACACAGAGGAAAGACGAGCCGGTGGTGAGTCATTTGGCCGGCTGGCGCAGACCTCTGATTTTGGAGGTCTGCGTCCCTCGGAGCGGGCGGGCGCAGGGCGAGCGCAGCTCTGCGATTTAGTGCGGGTCAAGCAACGCGGTCCATGGCCAACTGGGGTCGATTTCCGTCGGGTCGGTTTACTCCCTCAGCAGAGGTAGTCATCACGATCAGTGCATTTCTGACCGTGAGTTCTTCTGGCGGGGGTCGAGTTACATCAATTTTGCTTTGGAGAAGGCAACGGTAGCTGCGTGCCCGATTCAGATTGATTAGTCGCGCATTCGTTCCGGGGCGGGCGCGGGCGCAGGAAAGAACCGCCATGATTCATCGGGGAATACGAAGTTTCGCTTCCACTTTTGCCTTTTGCCCTTTGCCTTTTGACTTGCTTTTGCCGCTGTACCGGACGGGGCTGCCAGTTTCCCGCCCCCTCCCGCCCAGCGAAATGATGTAGGCTCTACTTATTGCTTAATTGTATTGACAAGAGTATCGACATGGTATACAATGGAAGGGTGTTGGAAAGTGGGCCCGACCATGTCACTGCGCAAGTCTCCCACCCTGACCGCTGCCCTGCTAGCCTCCAATCGCCGCAAGGCGAAAAAGTCCACCGGCCCCCGAACGGCGCGGGGCAAGGCGTGGTCGCGGCTTCACCGGTTGAAAGACGGAATGCGCTCACCGGAATATATCGGCCTTCTTAGAGCCTTGCTGGACGCTCCCCCGGGCCGGGTGGAACTTACTGCGCAGGCCCTTCTCTCGTGCAAACCTGTAATTCATCCCCTGTTTATTGAGCTCGCGGAGATGAGTGTCCAAGTGGAAATCGAGATTTGCAACGAGCACCGATGGATGCGTGAACATGGGAAATGAGAGAAGAATTCTTTTTTGCTACGTTCGAAGCCGGAATGTTATTGAAAACAAACGTTGGAGGAAATAACAACCCAGGCCGGCCATGCCATGTTATTGAAAATAAGCTGGTTATTGAATAAGAGGAGAATTAGCGTTAAATCATGGAATCAAAAGGAGATACGTGGAAAGCCTGCATTCAGTCGGGTGAATTGGGCGGGTTTTTCTTGCCAAATTGCAGCTTAGGAGCGGATTTTCATGCTAAATGGCGGAACGTGGAGAAGCGGGAAGCACCGACGATTATCCCCCCCAGCGTGACACTTCTCCACATCGTTATCGGCGGGACGGCTGCGACTCATGAAGAAGAACGAGGCCGCGGGAATAGGACCAATCATCGTCATACGGGCAGCCCACCTTCCCCTGTATCGACTATCGGCGGAATCGAGCGGAATGATGAGAATGATGAGGAAGAGCAAGCACGAAGCAGCACGGCCAAGTCTGAGAAGACAGGCTGCCTACACTGCCCCGCTTCGGTTATCGGCTGAGTCAGGCGAAGGGATGAATCTATGGGAGGAATTCGAAACCGGATTTTGAGGTTAAGAGTCTGAGGCACTGAATCGGAAATTGGAAATCGGGAATCGACGATGCAAGATCCAATATCGATCAAGAACAGTGGCGAGTGGCGAGTGACAAGCAAGACTGTCCATTCCGGATTGGCGCAATCGCCAATCTCCAATCGGCCCTCGCAAATCGGCAATCGACAATCGTCCTGACTCGCCTTGACGCTTGCGGGAGGGGCGAATTAGAATGACCTATCTTCCATTCGCCGCGACGAAATGAGGGGTGCTATGTTGGACGGTCCGATTCCCGAGGGGCTCACTTTCGACGACGTTCTGTTGGTTCCCGACAAGTCTGCCATTTTGCCAACCCAGGTCGATACGCGCACGCGGGTGACGCGCAATATCACCTTGAACATTCCCATCGTCAGCGCCGCCATGGATACGGTCACGGAATCGCGCCTGGCGATTGCGCTGGCGCAGCAGGGGGGCATTGGCATCGTTCACCGCAGCATGTCGATTGNNGAAAGCGGCATGATTGTCGACCCGGTCACCATTGGCCCCAAGAACCGGATCGCCGACGCGCTCGAAATCATGAAGAAGTACAAGATTTCCGGAGTCCCCGTCACCCTGAAGAGCAAACTCGTGGGCATCCTGACCAATCGCGACCTGCGCTTCGAAAGCCGCCTCGACCTGCCGGTGGAAGAGGTGATGACCAAGGAAAACCTGGTCACTGTGGCCATCGGCACCACGCTGGAAGAGGCGGAGAAAATCCTGCATAAGCACCGCGTCGAGAAACTCCTGGTGGTGGATGACGCCTATAATCTTCGCGGGCTCATTACCGTTAAGGATATTCAGA
>PLWR01000103.1 GCA_003165615.1 Acidobacteriota bacterium
TACATTATGGGCTAACGAATGTCTCAATTTTGGGGTTCACTCCAGTTTCCCTCGGTGACCATGGTGGATTGGTCAACGGGACAGCCCAACGCCCGCTACTGGGTACTCAAACTGCTCCACGACAACTTCGGGCCGGGCGACAAGCTCATGGATACCCGTGTTAACACGCCCTACGTTTACGCGATGGGAATTGTCACTCGGGAGGGCAAGCATAAGGTGCTGCTGGTGAACAAGCGTGACCGTACATTCGTGGTGTCGGTACCCGGCGCGGCAACCGGCCATGTGGACGTCGTGGACCAGCAGACGGCTTCCCGCCCGCCTGCCATCGGCCAACTCCATAGTGACGAGGTGACCTTGGGGGGCTTGGCGGTGGCGGTGGTGACGCTCGCGAAATAGGAGAGCACCTCCATGCCCCACGTAGCTTTTCAACTCCGGTTACGGCCGGGCACCATTGAGGAGTATGAAAAGGCTCACTTGCATGTGGGGCCGGACAAGACTCAACGCAGAGCTCCCGCAAATGAATCCACTCCAATTCTTCGGTAGTGGTGTCGATTGCGAGATACGGGCGCTCCGAGGTGCAGTCATTCCCGCGAAGGCGGGAATCCACCCCGTCATCGCATTTCTAGTGGCTTGTGAAGTGGATTCCCGCCTTCGCGGGAATGACCAGTGCTTCAAAGAAGATTCCCATTCCAAATGACGCCAGCACCAATTCTTCTTGGCACTTGACTCCGCGCCCTGCCATCGCATATATCCATTCTCCGCGAATTCGCCGAAGGAGCTTTACATGAAAAGACGCGATGCACTGAAAAGTCTCATCGCCGGTTTGGCGGCCCACCCCACTTTCAACTCGCTGGCTGCCCAGGCCCTTCCCCAGAATACGGGCAAGCTCTTCCCTACCGATCTCCCCTATCAGAAATGGGTGGAATTCCCCGCCGAGGGCTTCAGCCATCGCGCCTGTGGGCTGATCTACAACCAGTTGCAGCCACCACGGCAGGGGATGGCCCTGGGCGGAATCGACACGGGGTACATGAGTTTGGAAGTCGATGGAACACTGGGATACTGCACAGTCTTCAATTCCATCGATCCCCAGCGCGGACCCCTGGCGCTGCCCTTATTGGGGATGAGCGTGGGCGATAACGTCTGGACGCTCGCCGGCCCGCGCAGCACGTTCGGCGAATACACGTGGATTCCCGGCCGGCAAATTCAAACGGCCGCGCGGGTTCACTATTGGGGACACTATCCGGTTGTGGACATGGAATTTGAAATGCCCGGAAGCCCGGTGAGCGCCGGCGTGCGCGCCTGGTCTCCTTTCCTTCCGGGAGACTCTGCCACCAGCAACACCCCGGGAACCGTTTTCGATGTCCATCTGCGCAATGTGAGTAAGACTCCGCAGGAAGGGCGGCTCGCCTTCATGTTCCCCGGCCCCACCCAAGCCGAGGCCCAGATTACCAATGGCAGTCCCCGGATTCAGAGGGAGCACCCGCACATCCAATGGGTCGCCACCGCCCCCAAACCCACTCGCGCCTTGCGGCAGCAGGTTCGGGGAGATTTCTCCGGCCTGGTCGTTACTTCCGAAGCGGTGAAAGAAATTGGTTACGCCCTCGGTGTGGTGGGCGACGTCGAGGTCAGCACGGGAGGAGGATTGGTGGGTGGAGCCAGCGCGGGCACGCCGGAAGGCGAACCGCCTGAAACTTCCTATCATCGCAGCCGGGTTTGGACCACCATCGGCACCGCCCTGCCCGAACCAAAGGAGAACGACTTTACCGGCTCCGTCTCCGTGGCTTACCAACTCAACCCGGCGGAAGAGAAGACCGTTCGCTTCGTGCTCGCCTGGATGGCTCCGATGTGGATCGGGGAGGGACCGCACACTTTTATGCATAAGTACGCCGAGCGGTTCAAGAGCGCTCTGGAGGTTGCGCAATTCCTCAGCCGCGATCACGATTCTCTTCTCCGCCGCGTCCTGGGCTGGCAAGACGTCATCTTTGGCGAGCGGCAGCTCCCGGTGTGGCTGCGCGAAGCACTGATTAATATTCTCTATCTTTTCCCCGTCAACAGCCTGTGGGCAGCGATGCGGCCGCCCATCGGTCCGTGGTGTGATCCCAAAGACGGCCTGTTCGGCATGATTGACGGGCTTGTGGAAGACCCCGGCATGGAGCCCCTGCCTGACACCTTTTATGCCAACGCGCCGATTGTGTACTTCTTCCCCGATCTCGCGCGCTCAACCTTGCGGGGTTACAAAGCCTATCAATTCACCAATGGCCAGGCCCCCTGGGTTTTTGGCGGCATCATCGGGGGGGCCAAGGGCGGCTATGAACCGACAGCAGGGACGGAAATGGCCTCACCCTCGCCCGGCTATCAGTCCACCACCACCGGGCCCAGTTACGTGGATATGGTCGACCGCTACTGGCAGCGCACCGGGGACGCGGAGTTCTTGAAGGAATTCTACCCCTCGGTAAAGAGCAACACCATCTTCACCATGTCGCTGCGCCACGGGGATGGCGAAGGGAATGTGATCAGTGTGCCGGATGGAAACCAGGACCCCAATCGATCGATGCCCCACCCGGGCATCCTGCTGGAATGGTTTGAATGGGTCCAGTGGTTCGGCATGGCGTCGCATGTGGGAGGGATCCACCTCGCCACCTTGCGAATGATGGAACGCATGGCGAAAAAAATCGGCGACCAGGCCTTTGCCCAGCAGTGCAAGGACTGGTTGGCCCAGGGAAGCCACGCCATGGAAACTCAATTATGGGGCGGCAGCTATTACCTGCCTTATTATGAAGTCAAAACAGGTAAGAAATCGGATGATATCTTTGCGTACCAACTGGATGGGGACTGGATGGCAAAGTTCCATGGCTTGCCCCCAGTTTTTCGTCCGGATCGCGCCAAAACCGCCCTCGATACCATCGCGAAGACCTGCGCCCGTCTGACACCTTACGGGGCCACCAACTTTGCCCACCCGGACGGCAGCTATGTTGAGGATATTGGATATGGCCCGAACACTTTCTTTGTGCCCGAGGTGTACATGCTGGCCATGACCTACATGTATGCCGGCGAGCGCGAGTTTGGATTGGAGTTGGCGCGCCGGTGCGCCCAGGCCTTGATCGACAACGGTGGGGAATGGAATCAGCCTAACATGCTTCGCGGCGATACCGGGATTGAACTCTTCGGCAGCCATTACGATCAGAACATGATGTTATGGGCCATGCCCGCCGCCCTCGAGGGCAAGGACATCGCCGCCGCCTGCGCGCCCGGGGGTCTGGTGGACCGGGTGATTCAGGCGGCCAGGAAATCGTAGTCCCGTGACCCGACTCATGCTGGGGAGGCTTGTAATGCGCGCGCAACGGTTCATGGCAGGGCTTGTCGGCATCAGCATGGTATTTGCCCTGGCAGCGTGCCAAACACAAAAACCCTTGCCGGAGCAGCGCTTTGATCTGCGCGGAAAAGTAGTGGGGATCGACAAAAACGCAGGCACGGTGACGCTCGCGCACGAAGCCATCCCCGGTTACATGGCCGCCATGACCATGGATTATCCCCTCAAGGACAAGTGGGCTTTCGACATTCTTAAGCCGGGCCAAACCCTCCACGCCACCTTGGTGGTGGCGAGCGATCGCGCCTGGCTGGAAGGCGTTGTCGTTACCGAAGACGCCAAGCCGCAAAACAACTCGCTCGCCCCCACGGAATCAGTGCGCACGCCTCTGGGGGAAGAAGTTCCGGACTTTCCGCTCATCAATCAGGATGGCAAGCGCATTCATCTCCGTCAGTACCGCGGCAAGGCCTTGCTGCTGACCTTCATCTACACGCGTTGCCCGCTTCCCAACTTCTGTCCCTTGATGAGCAAGAACTTTGCCCAAATTTTGCAGCAGGTGGACATTGACCCGGCGCTTTCCCCATCTACCCACCTGCTCAGCATCAGCATCGATCCGGAGTATGACAAGCCCGCTGTCCTGCATGCCTATGGCCTGGACTGCGCGGGCAACCCGAATTCCTTCGATCATTGGGAATTCGCTTCGGGCACGCCGGACCAGGTTCGCAAAGTTGCCGAATTCTTCGGGCTGAAATATTGGACCGAAGGTGGCCAGATTGTACACGCGCTGGTCACGGCGCTCATCGGCCCGGACGGAAAAGTGGTCAAGATTTACCGTGGCAATGATTGGCAACCGGCCGAGGTGCTATCCGATCTCCGGGCTCTCCCCCTCGGATGAGGCAAGCGTAACGTCTGTTCGTTAGGTCCGCGGCTTTTCATCGCAAATCAGAGACAAGCCGCAGACCTTCAGAACAGGCGCGCTACACCCACCCAAAGCGGGCTGCGCCCCTCAGGTTTCATCAGCGAATTCGCGTCTCAGTTTGCGGGCGGCTTACCTGCCTGAGGAACAAGTGACAGCGAATTGGTCTTCGCAGGTTTACTAGCCGGTGTCGGCTCGATTGCATCCTCAACGGTCTTGTCCACGTCTTTTGGCTTTCCAATCTTTTGTGTGGCCTCCACATTGGATACCAGGAATTCCGAGTAGGCATGATTGTTGCGGTAAACTCTACCATTCCAATCGAGGGTGACGGTCACCGCCTCCGGCAGCCAGAATCGCTGTGTCGCCTGCTTGAATTGGACGGCGTTGAATTTAATATCGGTGGTTTCCTTATCCAGCCTTACTTGGGGTAAAGGTGTCAAGAGATCTGAGGTAATACGTGTGATTTGGTAATTCTCCGCATCAATCCAGGCGAGTCCCTGGGTGTAAGTTGTCCTGGTGATATTTCCGTAGGTGAAGCTCCCCGACAGGCTGGTCTTCGCTGGTTCCTGGGCATAGGCGATCACGAAAGCACTGCGGCCTTTCACTTTCTGGCGTCCGAGCAGGCGGAAGGAGCTTCCGCTCTGGTAGGCAGGATGAAATACCAACGGAGCTGATACGAATCCTTCCGTCAGCATGGCATCGTCGGACAATCCCATTTGGGGACTTTCCTTTCCCTGCCAATCCGCGCGATATTCGTCGATGGAAGGCCCCCACGGATGATCAGGCGCCAACGCCAGATAGCGGTACTTATATTCATGAGCCGTACTCGTTTTTCCGTTGCGGTCCAGCCTTTCCTCGTGGACCTTCTCCACCGAACAGATATTGGGAAGGCCGGTGAAAAGATCGGAAACATTCTTGCCTACTGCGGCGAGGATATCTTTCAGCAGTCCCTGGTCGGCGATAGCTTCGAAGTCCGGGAGATTTTGCGGAGGGTGGTGAAGATAATCAAGGGCTTCTACCCCCCGCGCCTGGGCCTTGGCAGCCGCGGCATGAAACGCCACTTCGTCCTTCTTCCTTTCCTGAATATGCGCCTGGAGTGCTCGCACTTGTGGTGGCATACTTTTGAGGTCGCGCCCGTTCAGATAAAGGTCCAACTCGTCGGTGGCTTCCTTGGCCGTCCCTGCCCACAAAAGGGCCTCGGCGTGCAAGAGCCTTGCTTCCGGCCCCGCGCCAGCAGCCAGGGCCTTCTTCAGGGTTTCGTTCCCGGAGTACCAGTTCAATTCCCGGCACTGGGAGCGGCCTAGTTCCTGAAGCGCCAAAGCGTCCTGGGGCGCATAGGTGAGCGCGTCCAAGAAATAGGCGCTGGCCTTGCCCGGCTCGTGCTTCCAGCTTACCAGCACTCCATAAGCCAATAACGGTTCGGGGCTGCCCACTTTTTGGTCCTTGATGATGGCGTTGACGGATTCCCCCAGCTCATGCCATGGATCGTTCCAATCCCCCCAGCTCAACTCCGCCAGAGCCAGCATGGTGCGGCACTTCAGGCACAAGGGGCTGAGGCTAGCCGCCTTGTCTAAGTCGAGCACCGCCTTGTCCGGGTGGTCGCCGCGGTCGAGAAACTCCTGCACGCCGCGTGCATAGTCCTTTTGTTCCTTGGCCGCCAATCCGTCGGCGGGTCCAAGTTGCCGGAGCCGCGGGGCGAGGCCCTTGATCAAATCGGCCGGAGAAAGCAGGTTTGGATCCTCGGGCTCAACAGGACGCAACGTAATGGCGATGCTGAGGTTATTGACTGGTACTCCCATTTCCGCAATCTTGTGTGCTACCTGAAAACCTCTCTTGGTCACCTTCAGGGTAGCAACGAAATGCCTGCCCGACTCCTCATCAAATAAATTGAAGTCAGCTTGAAAGTCACCATCCTTGTCAGTCACGAGATGTTGGAAAGCAGCTCCCACGTTGTTGGTTATTTCCACCGTGGCTTTGGCCACGGGACCACCCCGGAGCGAATAGACCCTCCCCGCCAGGGTCTTGTGCATCTGGGGTCGAAAGGTACGGGCTTCAAATTCATCTCCCGTCGAAGTAGCCCCAATGCCCCCCCCCGCCGAAATGCCGTTCCCAATTGGACCTTGCGCCATTAAGCTTAACGGCAGGAGGAAGAACGCTGCGGACATGAAAGCGCTGGCGGAAAAACGGGGCATGATGGAGCCTCTTCTGGCGGAAATTCCCACAAATATAGCTTGCATTTTAACGAAACTCATTGCTGATAGCCAGCGGAATCACGCCCCGCGGAATCACATCACGGGACCGCACAAGTTCTCACGGCCAGAATGTCCGGATGTGGGGAAGGTATTAAGATTTTTGAAAAGTGTGCGACAAACGCACCCTTTGTTATAATGGCGTTCGTTCCGTTCAGGATTCAGCGATTCAGATGCCCACCACGCTTCCTCACATTACGGTCCGCGACGCTCTGGGCAACCAGCGCGAAATCGAGATTTCTCGCACCCCCTTCACCATGGGACGGCAAGGCGATAACGATCTGGTATTACTCGACACTCGCATTTCCCGCCGCCATGCGCGCATCGTGGAAGACGGCAAAGGTTATCTGCTGGAAGACGCCGGCAGCCGGCACGGTACATTCGTGAACGGCGAGAGAGTCGTTGCGTCCCGCCGCTTGAAGCCCGGCGACCAGATCGGCCTGGGTGTGACCGATTCCTACGGGCTGACTTTCGGCGTGGAAGAAGCTGTGCTTCCCGGCCTGCTAGAAAAATTTGAGAAGTCCTCGGCGCAGAGCTCCGCCCCGCAACTTCACCACCTGGGCCTGCTTCTTCAAATGGCCCAAATGATGCTGCGCGCGCCGGCGCTGGAGGAAGTGCTGACCACCCTGCTGGACTCCGCCATTCAGCTCACCAATGCCGAGCGCGGGCTGCTCTTTCTGAAGGAAGGAGAGGGCGAGTTGGAGCTTCGCCTGGCGCGCGGTAAAGGGGGCATCTATATCAGCCCGGAAGTGGGTGATTTCTCCCGCACGGTAGTGAACCGCGTGGCGGCCTCCGGTCAAGAGGAAGTGGTTTTGGAAGAAGAGGCCTCTGGCCGCGCGACGATGGAAACCGGCATCATCCGTACCGGCACGCGAGGCATCGTGGCGGTGCCTCTGCAAAAGCTGCAAATGGCGGATGCGGGGGGAGAGACTTTTGTCGGCAGAGCCCCGGAGATGCTCGGCTTGCTCTATCTCGATACCCGCTCGCAAGCCGCCGCCGTCACGGGACTTGACCGGCAAGTGCTCCAGACCTTGGCCGTGGAAGGCGCCACGGTAATTGAGAACGCCCGCCTGTTTCGCCTGGCGCGCGATCAGGAACGCATTCAGCACGAAATGTTCTTGGCGCGGAACATCCAGCAGGAATTGCTGCCGCGGGAACTGCCCCAAAGCGATTACTTCCAGGTCTTGAGTGTCACCACGCCAACCGACGCCGTGGGGGGCGATTACTACGACGTGGTGGAGCTTCCCGACGGTCGTTACGGCTTCGCGCTGGCCGACGTTTCCGGCAAAGGTCTGCCCGCAGCCCTGATGGCGGCAAGCCTCCAGGGAGGCTTTCGGCGCCGTCGCCGCGGGGGCGCCCGACCTCGGCGAGCTCTTTCAGCGCGTCAATGATTACCTGTGCGACCGCACACCGCCGGAAATGTTTGCCACCCTCCTTTACGGCGTGCTGGACCGGCAGGGAGGATTTGAGTTTGTCAATGCCGGGCACATTCCGCCCCTGATTGTCCGCGCCCAAGGCGGCGTAGATCGCCCCGTATCCTCCAATTTCCCCGTGGGGCTCTTCCCGCATGTGGAGTTCATGGTCGATCACGCCCAGGTCTACCCGGGTGATTTGATTGTCACCACTTCCGACGGCGTCACGGAAGCGCGCGATAACATCGGCGGCCTGTTCGGCGACGCCCGGCTGTTCTCCATCATGGAAGGTTGCTCCGGCCGAACGGCGGATGAGGTGGTGCGGAAAATTCTGGCCAGCATTCGCGAATATGTGGGCACTGCCCCCCAGTCCGATGACCTTACCGTGACCATCGTGCGTTTCGGGCCTGCCTGAATCTGCCCGGGGCGAAGGCGGAATAGCCACATAGTGAGATTTTTGCCATCCCGCTCAAGCCCAATCCAAGTTTCGCGAAATCCCCTTATTGCGGTTTACGTTTCATCCTTGCACAGGGGTTTTATTGATTGTGCGAAGCTTTTTCGTAGGCCTTTTGGAAGGTACGATTCCCCGGGGCCAAATCCGCCGCCATACGAAATTGATTCAGCGCCTTGCGGGGTTCGCCCTTTTTCTCGAGAAGTTGGCCAAGCCGGTAGTGTGGTGCTGGCAATCGGGGTCTTTGGCGTATCAACTGCTGGAACTGGGCGATGGCCCCATCCAGGTCCCCCTTGGTCTCCAGCGCGTTACCGAGGTTTGTGGCAATCCCGGCGTTGTCGGAACTAATACTCAACGCCTGGCGAAACTCGGCAATGGCCCCGTCCGTATTGTCCTGCTTGAGGAGCGTGAGGCCCAGGTTATTATGGGCCATATCGAACTTCGGGTTCAGCCGCAGGGCCACGTGATACTCGGCAACCGCACCGGCGTAGTCTTCCTGTAGCCGCAGGGAATTGGCCAGGCAGAAATGGGCCATGTCGCTATCTGGATTCAAGTTGATGGCGACGTGCGCTTCCTCCATCGATTCGTCCGTCTTCTTCTGAAAGTTCAGGGCGCGGGAGAGGGCGATATGCAAATAGGCATTTTGCGGGTCCAGTTTAATCGCCGCGCGATATTCAGTCTCGGCCTCAGCATAGTGACGCTCCTGAAGGAACGCCCCTCCTCGCGCCGCGCGCTCCGCCAGCTCCTCCTCCTTCGCTTCATCCAGCCTGGCATCGGAGGTCGGACCTTTGGGGGATGCCGTGGAAACACCCGGCGACGGCTTGGATCCCGTGGGAGACCGGGTAGGGCCGGAAGGGGGCGGTACAACGCTCGCATTAGCTGTCGTACGAGCTGACTGTAAGGCCGCCACCAGATCATCCTCGCCACCACCTTTGCGGACCTGGTCCAGGAAGGCGTCGTTAGATGCGAAATCGATGCCGAGTTCCTGCACCAGCATCGTCACGCGGGAACTGGGAACATCACCTGCCAGCAAAGCAAGAATCTGTGCGCGCGTCAGCGGCTTCTTGGCCGCCCCACTGGGGGTCTGTGCCACAGCCGAAAGAACAGCGATCAGGATCAATAAGAGGACCCGGGTCAATGCATGAGCTCTCATACTCGCCTCCGAAAGATGTCAGCTAAAAAGATGCCGCATTATACTTCGATTAAATTGCGGAAGCTACCGCTACTCCTTGGCGGCAGGGCTCCGTCAAAGTCCCTGATNNCCCCTCACCCACCGCAAGGCGGTGGGTGAGGGGTATTTCTCAAACCATCGGACTTTGACGGAACCCTGCCTTGGCGGTACACGGGGGTTTGGTGGAGGAGCCCTCCGGGCTCCCCGACCAAAGGAGCGCAGGCCGCGGAGCTGCACTTCAAATAAACCCTGCTCAACGTGACCCCATAACCTTCTGATAGACGATGATCATCGCGCCCGGCTGATCGCTGATGGTCACGGGCAAGCCATGCTCTTCCAACTCGCGGCCGCTGAACCGCGCTTCGCCGGGCACATCGAAATTGCTCACAGAGTATTGTGCGGTTGTGTCGAGCCCGCGCAGCTTGAACCTCACCTTTTCAATGGGGCTCTGCGAACGCCGGAATGCCTGCACCATGCCATCGCCGGTCGCCGGCCGGTTAAACTGCCAGGCCATCCAGGCGCTGTCCTCCGTCGTGTATAGCGTCAACGGATAATAGTCACCGTAATAATAAGGAGCAACCTGTCGCCACTGGGAGGCAAGCCGGTCGAGCGCCGGGAAGTCAATGGTCTTGCTGCGGGGATCGGCTTGCATCGTCGGCGCCATGGTCATGGCACTCCGGAAGGAGTATCGGTTGGACGACCGCACGGCGGTGCCAAAGTAGGGGACCCACAACGCCAATCCGTAAGAGAGATCCTGCATGGCGGGCGGATCGTCAAATCCGTAGTCGCTTCGCCACAAGGGCACGGCACGGCGCAGGGTTTCCAAATCATCACGGCGGCCGCCGCTGGCGCAGGTGTCAATCAGCATGTCAGGATGCCGGCGCCGCAATTCATCCCAATAAGCCAGGTAGCCGGTGACGTGGCGGATTTCCGTTATGCCCTGCCGGTCAGGCGCGTCATTGGCACGCCAGTAATCCAGCGGGTCCATATTGAAATCCTGCCGGTACAGATCGATTCCCTGCTGAGTGAGGAAGTGGTCAATGTGATCGGTCAGCCACTGGCGAGCCTCCGGGTTGCCGAGATCAAGGAGGCGGTTGCGTCCATCTTTTGCTCCCAGCAGCCACTCCGGGTGGTTCTCGCCCAGCCACGAACCTTGAGTAACTCGCTCCGGTTCAAACCACATGATGGTCTTGGCCCCGTGAGCGTGGGCGAAGTCTGAGATGGGCCGGAAGCCTTGCGGGAAGCGCGCGGGGTCGGGGTCCCACGTCCCGGTGTTCCACCAACCTTCCTTGAAGCGGTACCATCCTGCATCCATCCACCAGTAATCAAACTTCCACCCCAAATTGAAATACTGCTGCATGAAATCCTTCTGGTTCTGCTCAGTCGCACCCTGCATTTCAAGGGCATAACCGTTGCTGCCTGACGAAAGTAACGGCGCCGGCAATTGGCCGCCGGGGCGCGGCAGGTTGTGGGCAATCATCCATCGCCGCCAAACGTTCTGCCCATCGATCCAATCGCCCCTCCAAAACACCAAAGCCACCAGGGGGCTGCGCACTTCCTCGCCGGGCAGCAATTTGAAGTGGGTCAACTCCTGTCCCACGCGCACCTGAAGCCCCGTCCCTTCATCCCGCGTAAAACTTGCCGCCCACTGGCCCGGCCAGCCAACCGCTACAATTGTGCCTTCACGGGGCAGGGCAATATTGAAATAGCAGAGGTCGGTGTTGGTGGGGCGCCCACCTGCCGCATTAATCCGCTTCTCCGCCTTGGGCACTAGCTGGTCAGCATAAGGTTCAAAATCCGTAGGATCGGCCATTGAGCCTTTACTGTGATGCAGAGTGAATTCGCCGTCCTCGCTTCGTTCAAACTGAGTATCGAGAGCCTGAATGTTCTCCAAAATCGGCGTGGGTTTGCTTCCTGTATTCTTAAAATAGAGCGTCCACTCCACGGCGGGGAAGTCGTGATACTCCACGGCCACCAAGCGCACCGCCAGACCGCTTTGAGGATCGGTGTAAGTCAGTGTGTGCTCCGTGCGGTTGTCGTCAAGGCGGGTCGAGCCGCGAGCAAGCTCCCACGTCTTCAACAAATAGGGGGAAGGCTGGCCGCCGTAGCGAAATGAAAAAGGCGCTTCAGTGGTAATGGGATCGCGCAGCGGTCCAGTGGGAAGGTCTCCCAACCACACCGTCTTGCCATCGGCCAGGGTCACTCGCGCATCGGCCCAATCGGCTTGGTCAAAAGTGTTGCGAAAGATCACTCCCCCGCCGCCGTCCTCGACTTTCAGGTCAAACTCCGTGGCGTTGCCCAGGTCGACTTTGACTGGCACGCCCGCCAAGCCCTCATGCAAGACCTGAGTGTGGAACGCGGTCTTTCCGGCCACGTCGACCGAGGCCACCACGGCTCCGCGGCCTACGTTGGAGTAATAACCAATGTCGTTGCTGTCCACCCCCACAACCGCTTCGAAACTCTTTGCCGGACTGGTGAGCACCACCCGCACCTTGCCGTCAGAGGGAAAGTGCAGGCCGCGCGAATACTCCTGATTGACAATGCGGAAGGGATGGCCCTGCACCTCGTTCTTGCTCACTGTCCCGGATTGGGTGTAAGTCAGTAAATAACTTTCCGGCGGATTCGGCACGACCTCGCCCAGGAACTTCGCGGCGGCCCATCGATGCGCTGTCGCCATCGCTTCCGGCGACTGCGCCCAGCACCACGGAATCGTTCCCAGAAAAATGGCTGCCAATAGGATTGGCCATGGTGCTTGTTTCGATAAGGAAGAAAACATGATTCCGCGCTCCTTGATCATTTACGTCTCTCCGACTGAAGCGGCAGGTCCAGCCACCAGAGGAAAAGAAACCTAGCCGGGATTTCTCATCTGGTCAAGCTTTTCTCAGAGGGCTGTTCTCAGAGGGGTGTTCAGGAAGTTCCCGCGGGAAGAGTTGCTAACAATTTCTGCCAATCGTGAACGAGGATTCGAACCACGCAGTAGAGCGCATCGTGCTCCAGAACTTGCGTGTCGAATCCTTCACTATTGCCCTCGAACGTCCCCCGCCTCTTGGGCGCGAGATTAGCTCAGCGAAGGGTCGGACTCAAGCAAGTATTACAGCACTGTGGCATTTTTGTTTCAACGTGGTGAATACCATGCCGTTCCCCGCTGGAAACAGCCTTAGATAGGCACTCGAGATTTCCGGTATCGGCTCCATTTTTCCCTTGCCTATTCGCCTTTTATTCGCCTAAAATCCACGATAGCTGTCAGTTTTCAGCTCTCAGGTATCAGCTATCGGCTGTCCGTGGTCATGAGATGAGGGGTAAGTATTGTGGATGCTCGGAAAGCCGAAAGCGGATTTGAAATCAGATTCTTCCAGCGACAGAGGTTGCCAGGGTCCAATCGGAAGACTGAAAACTGACGACTGACGACTCTCTTACTTCGGAGATACCACCATGGCCTTAACGCGCCGGCAAAAACAGGTCCTCGACTTCCTGGTCAGTTTCATCAATCGCCACGGCTACTCACCGAGCTTTGAGGAGATCGGCGCGGGGCTGGAATTGTCTTCCCTCGCCACCGTTCACAAGCACATGCAGACGCTGGAGAAGAAGGGGTTCATCCGGCGCGGTTACAACCAGAGCCGCTCGGTGGAAGTGGTGGCCATTCCCGCTTCCGTGCCCTTTTCGAAGACCGCGGTGCGGCCGTTTGGCAGACGCAAGACGGCGGCCGACGACGGCGCCCATCCCACCGCGCTCATACCCATTGCCGCGCTCATGCCCTCGCAGGTGCTGGGCAACATGGAATTCCCCCTGCTCGGCCGCATCGCCGCCGGCCAGCCCGTGGAAGCCATTCCCAATGCCGAGACTTTTTCCTTCGGCGACTTTACCGGCGGCCGGGGCAACCTGTTCGTCCTGCGCGTCAAGGGCGATTCCATGGTTGACGATCACATCTGTAACGGCGACTATATTCTGGTGGAGGGCGCGCAGACCGCCGACAACGGTGAAATCGTGGTGGCGCTGATCGAAGGCACTGACGCCACCCTGAAGCGCTTCTTCCGCGAACCCAACGGCAAGGTGCGGCTGCAACCCGCCAACGCCCAGATGGACCCCATCCTGGTGCCCGCTCGCGACGTAAAGATTCAGGGGCGTGTGGTGGGTGTGTTGCGAAAGTATTGAAGTCGAGTAACCTCGCATGAAACTGGCGCGCATCATCACCGGGCTATCGATCGTCGGCGTCCTCCTGGCCGCGCCCGCCCCCACCCGCGCCGAAGAAATCATCCTGAAAAATGGGCAGAAGATTGTCGGAACCATCGTCGGCCACGAAAAGGACATGTTCCGGGTCGAGACCGAGTACGGCATCGCGCTGGTCCGCAAAGATAAGGTCGCTTCCATTCAGGTGACCAAACCTGAAGCGGAAAGTCCGCAGCCACCCCCTCGCCCTGCCACCAAGCCCGTGGTTGAGAAGCCCGCCCCCATCGTGGCAGCACCGGTAGCAGCCCCCGCTCCTGCGCCACCTGCGCCGCCGCCGCCACCACCCAAGCCGCCTGCACCTCCACCGCCGCCGGTAAGCCACCCGATCGATGTGCCCATGCCCACGCACCTTCTGGAACACACCGACGGCAATACTTATTTCAGCGACACCTTTCAATTCTCCCTGTTCAAGCCCCCCGACTGGAAGATTTACGAAGGCGTGCCCAGGGAAACCGGCTCCGGAATTATGGCCATGGGCACCGAGGATGAACAAACCCTGCTGATCGTCGACCGGCAGGAGTGGAGCGGCACTCCCAAACTGACCAGCGACCAGGTGGAAGCCAAGCTGCGCCAAACCTACCAGGAATATCACCGGATTTCCGAAGAAGCTTTTGAATGCGATGGCGAGACGGCAACCCGCCGCACCTTTACCGGGATTGTCGATGGCGCCGAGTGGCACGGCGTGGCGGTCCACGTCATTCACGGTACCACGGTGTATGGAATTATCGGTCTTACTTCCGCGGAGACCTTCCAGTTTCAAGAGGCCATCTTCAACAAGGTCATCAAAACGTTTCATTTTCTTACTTCCGCCATGCCCCCCGCTGCACCTTCCAGCGCACCCTAGCCCCAATGCTGTTCACTTAAGCGGTTTCAGAACTCAAGCTGGAGAATTCTTCTTCCCTCGCCCCCTTGGGGGAAAGGGGGGACCGCAAGGCGGAGGGGGCCCCCACGTTCTGCGGGTGGTGGAGGTGAGGGGGTCGCATTGTGCACAGTCTAAGTGAACAGTATTGGACCTAGCC
>PLWR01000178.1 GCA_003165615.1 Acidobacteriota bacterium
ACAACGTGCGAAAGAACTCGCTTTTCGGCCACCAGGGCCGCCCCCAATAAATACGGCTAGGCGGGAAATTTCGCATCGTGCAACGCGCTTTCAAGTCTCATTGAAATCTAACTTGCGAGGCAAACACTGTGCAAGGGGACACTTCCCAAAATGGTTCTGTAGGACGACGAACTAGCGACAGTGGCCGCCGTCATTTCCTGAAGACGCTGGCGCTCGCGACGGCCGCTACTGCCGCAAGCGTGCGTCCATCGCCGCCCATTGCGACGAACACTGAAGCTGGCCAGGGAGGCATCTCCCTCAACTACGACAATTCCTTTTTCTATTCCTTCCACCCCATAGAGGAGATGGACGCCAGCGGGGTTGATGCTTTGGTGGACCAGTTCGCCGGGACGCAGGTGGATCATTTCTTCTTTTGCCCCAATAGCCAGCGAAGCAGCGTCGCGAGCAAGGTGCGACAGAGTGTTTGGGATGGTTACGACCCCAACGCAGGCAATGACCAACCCTTTCTCGCCGGAATCCCCGATCGGCGTTATCCGGACTGGCCGGGCGGACCTAGCGAGCGCCAGCACTTTCGGAATTGGATCCATTCGGCTTGGCTGCTTAACGAGCGAGGGATTGACCCCTACGCCCGTTGGATCGCCCGCTGCCGGCACATCGGCATGCATCCCTGGTTGAGCATGCGCATGAATGATGTGCACTATGTTGATAACCCGGAACATGCTAGTCACGATCGCTTCTGGAAAGAACATCCGGAATACCGCAGGGATGCCAAGGGCGAGTACAACGCACAGTGTCTCGACTATGGCAGGCCCGAAGTTCGTGCGTACGAGATGGCCTACGTTCGAGAATTGGTGTCCCGATATGACCTGGATGGCTTCGAACTCGACTGGATGCGCAATCCGTTCTATTTTAAACTGGGTCAAGAGAAGGAAGGGTTGGCGACCCTGACCGAATTCACCGCGGAAGTTCGGCGTCTGCTCGACCAACGAGGAAAAGAAGTTGGACACCACATCCAGTTGTCAGCCCGGGTGCCGACACGGCCGGAAACGGCACAGGCACTGGGATTCGATGTTAGTGCCTGGCTCCAAAGGGAGCTCATTGATCGCCTGGTAGTTTCACCCTTCTTGTTTTCACAGTTTGACATACCCGTCGAGGAGTGGAAGCAGTGGATCGGCGGACACCCCGTTACGCTTGAAGCAGGCTTGATGGTGACTGTTCACCCCTCTGCCGCCTCGCCTGTTGTCTCCCACAGTCTCGAGACCGCGCGAGCCGCTGCGATCAGCCTGCGGGAACGGGGCGCCGACCGAATCTACCTTTACAACTTCTTTGACGACATGCCTTATGCTGTCACCGGCCAGACATACCACCGGTCGGCTCATTGGAAGGCGTTCCGGGCATTACTGTGTGAGCTGGGATCGGTGGAAACAATGACCGGAAAACCCCGGCGCCACATCATAACGAATGACGATACGTGGGCGCCCGGAGAGCATGCGGCCTCATGCTTGCCTCGCGATCTCTCCGCTCGCACTGTAGCTTATTTCACGATTCCGACGGGCCCCGTCCCTGTTGACGGACAAACCGTTCAATTGAGGCTGGCGGCAGAGCGTGCCCAAATTACAGAACATGACGAATGGAACGTCCGCGTAAATGGCCAGAGCTGCCATTTGTTGGACGATGTCAGGATCATGCCGCATAGCAACGTACCGCTTCACGCCTTCCCAGTGCCAAGCGCGGCCATGGGCCGTGGGGCCACGAAAGTGGAGGTTGGCAACGCGTCGGCCTCTTCTGCGCGCCTCATCTGGTTGGAACTGGCGATCAGCGACGCCGCCGGAAAATGGCCTACGCCGGACGTGGATCTCGATGGCATACGGTTTGACTTGACGGGATAGGAATGTTCGAAGCGCCGGGATTTAGCCCGGCACATGCCGCCCCAAAGGGGGGCACCAGGGAGCACAAAAAATATGAAACTAGAAGGCGCCATTCCCGCTTTGGTTACCCCGTACGACTCGAACGGCGAGGTTTCCGGGCCTGTCCTTCGGAGCCTCGTGGACATGCAGATTAACGCCGGTGTGACCGGCCTCTACCTTTGCGGCGGAACCGGAGAGGGTGTCCTGCTGAGGACGTCGGAACGGAAGAAAGTGGTCGATGTGGTTGTGGGCCAGTGCCGGGGCCGAGTTCCGGTTATTGTCCACGTGGGGAGCACATCGACAAACGAAGCCGTGGAGTTGGCGCGGCATGCACACCAAGCTGGAGCGGATGCAATCTCCTCTGTGCCGCCGTTTTTTTATCCGGTATCACCTGATGGCATTTACCTCCATTACCTGCGGATTGCGGAGAGCAGCGAACTACCGTTAATCGTGTACAACATTCCTGCGCTTACCGGGGTATCGATAACGCCCAAGATCATGCAACAGATTAGTGGAATTCCTACGGTAATTGGAATCAAATTTTCCTCCTACAATCTTTTCGAGCTCGGCCAGATGGCCGCTCTGGACAAAGGACGGTTAACTATCCTGTCAGGAAACGACGAGGTTTTCCTCGGAGCTTTAGTCATGGGCGCGCACGGTTCCATCGGGCTGACCCATAATTTCATGCCCAAGCTGTACCTCGATATTTTCAGAATGTTCAAGTCGGGCCGCTGCGATGATGCGCGCGAACTTCAGCGTTTTGCCGTCGCAGTAATCGGCGCTCTGGTCAAGTACCCCATGATTTCCGCGGCCAAAGAGATCCTGAAGACATTTGGTTACGACTGTGGCCAGTGTCGCGGTCCATTGGAGTCCTTGAGTAATACACAGTCTGGCGAACTGCACCAGGAGTTGACGCAGCTAGGCTTTTTCGAAAAACCGCTAGGCGTTCGGCCCATGGTCGCCTGAGAGCCGCGGTCAGATGCCGGCTTCCTCCTTCTTTATGGAGCAAGTTCCAGGGCCAATCCGCGGTGGACGCAGTTGCGCTCATGGAAGGGGATATCACTGTCAATTACAACGCCACCTGGGCAGCGCGCGACAAACCCACTTCGTGGGACGGTGATATTACGATCACCGGAGAGCAGGGTTGCCTGGTGCTCGTTGCAGCCAACCAGGTTCGTTGCTTCGCCGAGGGTGATTCTCCGGGAGACCTGCTGAAAAATGTCGAGATGAAACGCTCCGAGCTCGACCACGCGCTGGATTTGTTCATTCGTTGCCTGGATGGCGACGAGATCCCAGAGACGACTCTCGAAGATAACCTTAACAGCTTCGCCATGGTCGGCGCGGCTGAAGAGTCGGCGCAGTCTGCCGCGCCGGTACAGCTCACACGATCGGAGGTTGAATAGGTATGCGCTTGTTAAATGCGAATCGGAAACCGTGGAGTCTGTCCGATGACGGGGTTAAAAACGGGGAACCTGGAATCTCCAGAAGACAAGCCCTTCTGAGTGGGGTGAGCTTGGCCGGGCTCATGTCTTCTTCTGGCTCCGTCACGGCACAAAGCCAAACGCCGGTAGCTACGGCCAATTCTACTGCATCCTGGAAGTGCCCCGTGAAGTTGCTCGAAGAGAAGGAGGTAGTCAGAGATTGGTGGTACGGTAATAATGCATTGTTTTGCCGGGAAGGGACGATCATCCTGCCCGTCGAAGGCATTCTCGCTACAGAACGGAAGGGAGAAGGTAAGGAAGAGTTTAGTTGGCGCGCTATCTTTGTGTCATCCGATGCAGGAGCTAGTTGGGTGGAAAAGGAAAAGATCGAGGTGCAGTTCACAAACAAGGAGGGCACCGTCCTCCACCGCGGCGAAGGTCTTTCATTAGGACTATGGCACCAACTATCGGATGGGTCGATCATCGGAGTCGATGGCAATATCACCAACGATCTCAGTAGGCCGGAACAAGAGTACAAACCGTGGATTTCCGCTGTGCGGCGCGCCAAGTCCCCCCAAGCCCTGCTTAGTGGACACTACGTCGATGACTTCACCAAAATAGCCATCCCAAACCTCGCTTCAATCCAAGGTGACTCACCCAATCCCACAACTGGCAATGCTTGCAAAGTGGTCGAAATGGATGATGGAGACTTGCTCATGCCGATGGAAGGACGGTTCTACAACGATACCGTCCGGGTTCCTTACCATGAGTGGGAGGCATATCAATTCCGATCCTGGGTCTGCCGCTCGACGGATCGCGGCTACACCTGGAATTACCTGGCAACCATCGCTTCTGCCAATGAGCATCCGTTACCTGCCATGAGCGAAGGGTATTGCGAGCCCAGCGTGATCAGTCTTGGAGGCCGAAAGCTGTTGGCAGTCCTGAGGACCGGAGGAAACCCGACCGGAAACGGCAGCCTGGAAAGGTATACTTCCCTTGTCACCTCCCTCTCACCTGACCGTGGTGTTACGTGGACGGCCCCCAAACCCATTTACAAGTACGGCGTGTTCCCAAGGTTGCTCAAAATGAGCACCGGAACCATTGTTTGCTCCTCTGGAAGACCTGGTGTTTTCCTCCTGTTCAGCAAAGATCAAGGGGTAAGCTGGTCAGAACCTCACATCGTCACAGACTATCACGTGAAATGGGGGGAGTGTTCGAGCGGGTATACAAGCATCGGCGAGACAGAGCCCGGTGTGCTCTGCCTCTTTTACGACGATGTTTACCGAAATGAAAAGGGACAGCTTTCCAATCTGGTCAAAATGAGGAAATACCAGGTTGGTTGACCGCATGTGCTTGCGCTCCTCGCAATGACAGGCTGTTGGAGCGCAGCCTCAGGGTCGTAAGCGTCGAATATAATGTTGGGCTTTTATTGTAGTTTATTTTCAAAATGTTGGAACAAGCTATAGGGGAGTAACTACAATGAACCTTCTTACCACTCTCAAAGGCTCGATGCTTGAATCCTTCTTCCCGGCCGCGTGGGACTTGGCGCAGTGGGATGCTTGCGTGGCCGACGATCCGAACGCTATCTACGATCGCCAACCGCAATGGCACAAGGACTTCACCATGCGGATGGCGAGGGACGTGGCGGATTTCGGCGTAATGATGGGCCATGAGCTGGCCTTAGAAATCCGCCGTTGCCGTGAAGCTGGCCGCAAGCTGGTGCTGATCTTGCCAGTGGGCCCGATGGGCATGTATCGCTGGGCGGTCTATTTCCTCCGCGACTGGAACATCCCCTGCGATCACGTTTACGGCTTTAACATGGACGAGTGGAGTGACCACGAAGGCAGGACGCTTCCCGGCAATCATCCGGGTGCTTTCCAGAACGCCATGGAGAGCGCTTTTTACGGCCCTCTCACGAACCTCACCGTACCGCCGGGCCAGCGCTTTTTTGCCACTGAGCATCTGCTTCCCGAGTATCCGGCTCGGATCGGGGATCTGCGCAAGGAGGGGGGAAAGCTGGTGGTGGTATATGGCATCGGGCGCGCCTGTCATATCGCCTTCTGGGAACCCCACTTCGGCATCGAGTTTGCGAACGACGATGATTGGCGGAAGCAGACACACCGCTTAGGCGCCAAGCTGCACCCTCTGACGGTCGAGCAGAATGCCATTACCAGCTTCAAGAGTCGGACGACGCTGGTGCCTGCCTTTGCCAACACGATAGGCCCTGCTTTCTTCACGCGCGCGGACTATGCTATTGGCGGCGCTGATGGTGAGCTTGGTCGCGGCATGCAATGGCAGGGCCTGTCGTTGTGGGTGACGCTGCGGCACCCCACCACCCGCCACATCCCCTCAACCTGGATGCCGACGCAGCCAGGCGTTATTTACTTTACCCAGGCGCTCGCCGGACCTTTGGTCGCAGAGGTTAATTGATGCCGACAGAAACACGGGTTTCCCGCCTCCTGGTGGTTATGGCCCACCCTGATGATGTTGAATTCACCGTCGGGGGAACTCTATTTCATCTGAAAGAGTTGGGCTGGGAGTTAGGGGTGATCACACTGACCGCCGGCGATTGTGGGTCGGCTACGCTCAGGAGGGAAGAAGCCGCGCGGGTTCGCTACGCCGAGGCGCAAGCGGCGGCGGATTATCTGGGCGCCTGGTACGCCTGTGCCGGTCTGCTGGACATTGAGGTGTTTGCCAACGCCGAAAACCTTCGTAGAGTTGTTGATGTCATGCGACGATTCGACCCCCAGATTGTGATTACTCAGTCGCCGGTTGATTACATGCTTGACCACGAAGAAACCTCTCGCCTCATACGTGGAGCGGCCTTCGCCCTCGCCATGCCTAACTATGAGACCCGGCAGAATCCTCCCGCCAAGGTAAGTTCCGCCACCCCGGCCCTTTACTACGCGGATCCCCAGGAAGCGATAGACCCTCTGGGGCGACGGATCTACCCCCAATTCTATGTGGACATCGGCAAGCAGCTTCCAAACAAGCGCCAAATGCTGGCCTGCCACACCTCGCAACGGGAATGGCTCCGTTCGCATCACGGGATTGATGAATATCTGGATAAGATGACGAAGTGGGCGGCGGGCTATGGCCGCGAATGTGGGTGCGCATATGCCGAAGGCTTTCGCCAACACCTCGGCCATGGTTACCCGCGCGACCCCCTGTTGCAGAACGCCCTCGCGCCGTTCATCCATGTTCAGATACCCAATGGAACGCAGCAATCTTCAGGCTGATTCATCTGGAGATTGCCCAGTTACCTGAGCTTGGAAGCGGAAGGCTGCGATTCAAAATCAAAAGAGGAGACCATGGGAGCAATCATAAAAGAAGAACTGGCAATCAAGGGGGGGGCCAAGGCGGTAACCAATAGGCTTAAAAGCTGGCCCCAGTTCAACGAGAAGGCAATCAGGGCCGTCGAGGAAGTGCTGAGGTCAGGAAAGGTGAACTACTGGACGGGCCGCAAAGGGATGGAGTTTGAAAAACGGTTCGCTGAGTGGCAAGGCAGCAAATATGCCATTAGCGTAGCCACAGGAACGGCCGCTTTGCATGTTGCCCTGGCGGCACTGGGCATTGGGCCCGGTGACGAGGTCATTGTACCCAGCTATACGTTTATTGCCACGAGCTTTTCGGTGGTTCAAGCCGGGGCCATCCCACGGTTTGCAGATGTGAACCTTGAGGATCACTGCATCAGCATTGCATCGGCGGAGAAACTCGTCACCGAGCGGACCAAGGCCGTAATCCCCGTCCACCTCTATGGCAACGTGTGCGATATGGATGAGATTATGGCATTTGCCCAAAGGCATCATCTCTATGTCATCGAAGATAACGCCCAAGCCTTTGGGGGCGCCTACAAAGGTAAAAAGACGGGAACCATCGGCCATATAGCCGCCTGCAGCTTCTGCCAGAACAAAACCTTTACCACCGGCGGAGAGGGGGGCATGGTCACGACGGACGACGAGAATCTTGCCTGGATTGCCCGCAGCTTTCGCGATCATGGTTATGACGTGAAAGAGCGTTTGAACCTGATGGAGATGGAACAGAAGCTGCCGTATATTCACAACCGCGTGGGTTGGAATTATCGGATGACGGAGATGCAGTCTGCGATCGGCTTGGCGGAGTTGGATCGAATCGACTCATGGAACATGCCGACCCGCCGCCGGAATTGCAGGATTTTGATCGATGCGTTGAAGAACCTGCCGCAAGTCAAACACCTGCCCATCGACACTGCGGAAAGACAGAATGGCTGGTACGTGCTCGCTTTCTCTGTGGATATTGAAAACATGAAGTGCGATATCAAACAGTTTGTCGCCGCGGCCGTGGCCGAGGGCGCTCCTTGCTGGAAGGTGTTCTGGCCGCAATGCCACACTGAGCGCGCATTTCGTGAACACCATGGCTTGGGTCGGTCAGGCTTCCCTTTCACCTCGAAAGAGTATGCTGATCCTCAAAGCGTGGACTACAGCAAGGTCGAAGTTCCCCATGCTGTCTGGCACGAAGCTCACACATTTACATGCTTCGCTTATCCCACGTTTACGGAAGAAGACATGCACCAGATCGCCAATGCCTTGGTAAAGGTTATCAAGGCGTATACAAAGTAGGACCATGACTGCCCTGCCTTGCCGGTGATGGGAGGAAATGATCCGGGTAGCCTAACGCCAAGGCAACAACAATAGAAGAGGAGGGAAGAAATGACAGTCGAAGGTTTCGACTTCAGCATGGCAAAGTGGATGCCTTTCCAGGACCAGAAGGAATGCAGGAGGGTGGCAGCGATCAAGAGAGCAGACATCACCAAACACCCTAATCCCCATTTCAAGATCGAAGTGCTGGGCGACGATGAGTTCACTTTCCGCATGGTCGAGGATATCTTTTTCAGGATAAAGACGGCTTCCGACGAGGGTCAGCGGCTGGTGCTTATCCTGCCGCAGCCAGAACCTCTGTACCGGCGGGTGGCTTATCTGCTCAATAAACACCGGGTGAATTGCCGCCATCTATATACCTTCAACATGGATGAATACGCCGACGCGGATGGAAACATAGCGCCGGAAACCTGGCCCAATTCGTTCATGTACAACATGAAGAGGAACTTCTATATCAAGCTCGACCCCGATCTCAGGCCCCCCGAAAAGCAGATCCAAGGTCCCAGCAACGCCAACTTCAAGGATTACGGGAAGATGATTGCCGGCCTGGGAGGGGCTGACGTGTGCTACGGGGGAATCGGCTGGTCGGGCCACATTGCCTACATCGAACCGGGATCGGCGGCGTTTGCCGCGTCCAGCTTGGAAGAATGGAAGAAGATTGGACCGCGCATCGTGGAACTGACCCCCTTCAGTATCCTGCAAAATTGCCTGGGACCAGAATTTGGGCAGAGCGGGGATTGGTCGTCGGTGCCGCCGAAGGGTGCAACGATTGGGCCGGCTGAGATCATTGGGGCCAAGTTGAGGAGTTCCTGGAACGGCTTTGCGGTGGGCCATTCCATGGCATCCTGGCAACGCTTCACGGTGCGTTTGGCGGCTCACGGGCCCGTGACCCCTCTGGTACCGGCTTCGATTATTCAAACGGTTCCATCAGAACTTCATCTCACCGAAACCCTGGCGGCGGACATCACGCCTCAATCGGTAGAGGAGTTCAGTTGGTATTAGTGGGCGCTGCATAATACAGTGACGGATANNGAGGGGGTATTTGTCACTCAATTTCGCAGCTCTCAGTAGTGGGCGGAACCGCGGGATGATTTCCGCCGGGAGTTCGCCAAGGTGATTCTCCCGCACAATCTGCAGGAGGTTGATAAATGAACCGGCGCAATTTCCTGGGCAATGTGACTAAGGGAGTGGCGGCGTTGAATTTTGCCAACAGCCCACTGGTTTCCTCGGCGGGCGAGGGCACTGATTTTATGAACCCGATCGAGGGAGGGCGCACGTTTGGCTCGATCGGCGCGGCGCGGCGCGCCTCCCTGAACCCCGGTGACACGGTACTGATTCGCGACCTCACGGAGGTGGCCGCGTCCTCGGTGTGGACAAAGAACCCGGCTCGGGGCAAGTGGCAGTTGAAACCCTACACGTTGGGAAACGGATCACGCGGCAATCTCCTGATGGTCAACGATCCAGCCAAAGATGCGGGCCCCGAGGCCGTGCCCCCGGTAATCGATGTGAAACTCGATCTGCCGGGGTGGTATGCGATCTGGGTTGGGGTTCCCATGCTGGACTTACGGCCGACGGTCCCCGGAATTTTCGGTGGCGTGGACGCCGCGCTCGACCAAGACCCGGCATTTGTGCTCCTTGGCCCCGAGCGCGGCACACGTAAGGGGAAAATCATGGGACCGCTAGGCGTCGAGGTCATGTGTTTTTGGAAGTGCGCCGAGCTGGATGGCCGCACGCTTCGGCTTCGCGTGCCTTACGGTACCTATTTTTCCCTTCCTTGGGGACTGGTGCGCGGGAGCCTCTCTTCCTTGCGCCTCTTCAAGCTCAGTGACAAGCAGGCCAGAGCTTATCAAGACGACATCTCGGACCCTTCCACGAAGAGAGTGATTGTGGTCAACGACGGCTTCAGCCACTACTGGAGCGCGGCGGAGCCGGGCAACGGTATTGACGCCCGATACGCGATGCAGTATCGCGACAGCGACGTCAAGATGTACTTCTTCCAGACGCCGTCCACGGGCGTATCGAGCTGGCCTAGCCACGTCACAACAATTCTCGGAGACGGAGTAGACGAGGATGCGTGGAAACAATTGCGCCGGGGCGATCGAAGAGCGCACGACTATATCCGCTGGGCAGTCGACAATCACCAAGAGGGCTATCGTGTGCTCTCACCACTATGCCGCAGATCCAATCCTGAACTCCACGCTTCGCTACGCATGAACCTGTTCTTTGCCGGTGGAGAATTCGGTCCCAATGGGCTGTTCATCAATGGGCCATTCTGGCGGCAGCATCCTGAGTTGCGCAAGCCCGGAGGCGCGCAACTTGACTATGCGCAGCCGAAGGTCCGGCAGTTCGCTATCGATATCATGATGGAGTTGGCCACGAACTACGATGTGAACGGCATTAGTATGGATTTCACCCGTTGGCCCCCGGTGGCTGATCCGGCCCGGCACGACTTCAGCGTCTTGACCAGTTTTATCAAAGAAGTTCGCCTGTCCCTGGATCGCGTGGCCCACGAAAAACAGCGGAAGCTCACCTTGAGCGCCCAGGTTGTTGATGGGTATCACGCTGATATGGACCTGGTTCAGCAGAAGATCGACCTGGAGGCTTGGCTCGCCAGCCGCACGCTGGACTTTGTTTGTGTCCAGGCGTGGGACCACCGCGAATATTTAGCCTGGGCAAGGCGCTACCACACTCCTTATTACCTGATTCAGGACCAGGACCCATTCAATACCGAGGGCGGCTGGCGCCACGATCCCGATTGGCAGCAGGCGGATCGCCCGGACGAAGATCCTGTCCCGGGAGAGGAACTCGAGGAGCAGCCTGACGTAAACAGTACTCTGGACCCGACGGAATATGACGCTGGCTTCAAAGATCGATATGCCCGAGGCATAGACGGAGTTTGCCTCGTGAATGCAGAGGGGAACTTCGCTCGCCGGCTCGGGCACGTCAGCGAATTTGCCGATCGGGTGCGAACCGGCGAGAGGTGGGGACAGAAGATTGTCTCGTCAATCGAGGTGGGGTAGATGCATCTCGGGGTTATACTTCTCTCCCGGAATAGAAGCCGCACAGCGGGGAGCCGGCTTACTGAGCGCTGCATAATACAGTNNTCAATTTCGCAGCGCTCAGTAGAACCGGAATAACGGAGAAGGAACGTGTGTACACGAGGAAGCGAATGCGCGTTTAACTCCCTTCCGGCGATCTCCAATCAAACACTGCTGCGACGAGGCTTTTCGAGTGTTCCTTTGCCAGCTCGTAGGCCTCTTGCATACGGCTGGCAGGCAGATGATGGGAGATCACGGACTTAATTCCAGGATGATAAAAAGCCATTAAATCCAGAATGTACTGAAGGTTTCTACGCGTATTAAATCGGAGGTCTTCCGGCCGACAATCTGCTTTGGGTGCAAATCCCGCTCCCAACAGCGTCAACTGTTTTCCGTACACCCATCGGGGATCCATAGGGTTGAAGTCAGGAGGTTCCTGAGCACGCCCTGGGAACCCCAGAATGCTTACCCTTCCGGCGTATCGAACGATCTCCATCGAAAGGCGGAAGGCATTCCAAGGATTGGCGGTAAGCACAACGATATCGGTCCCCACTTCTCCAAATACTTCCTTGAGCTTCTCGTGAATGTCCTGATCTTCCACCAGGAAAGCGGCGTGTGCTCCAAGCTCAAGGGCTGATTCACTCCGGATTTGGGAATTGGAGATGCCGACCACCTTGGCCCCGATGGCGCGGGCCAGCCAAGCCGTACAAAGGCCAATGACGCCAAGGCCGATGACCGCGACGTTTTCCCCTGGCTCGTACCTCGCCTGGCGAAGAGCCGCCAAGCCCAGGTGGGTCAGGTAAGCAAGCGAAGCCTCTTCCGAGGAGAGAGACGCCGGGACGGGGACAAGCAATTCGTTTTGTTGAGCAATGTAGGCGGACTGGTGTGGCCGGAGCGAGAACACCCGCATGTCCGGCCTAAAGTTCACGACGCCTTCGCCCACGCGCCGGATCACCCCTACGTTTGAATATCCAACCCGCCTGGGATAGCGTGGGGCCCCCGGAACATAAGTGGCGTCACCCGAGTAATTCCCCAAATCGGTACCCGTCGAGAAAGCTGAGACTTCTGTTTCGACATAGATCTGGCCGGGCTGCAAGGAATCGGCCTCTAAAGGTACTTCCTCAATTCGAAGGTCCCCCGCACCATAAAGAATGGCCTGTTTCATCAGTTCGTTCTCCTTGAATTGGATCTCGCCGTTAGGTGTATGGCTTGATCCAGACCACGTCAACGATGGACTCCTTGCGGCAGGTCACCGCGCGATGCATCCGCCATCGATTGCGATGCTGAAGTTGGAACGGTTCGCTGGCGAGCAATCATGGCCTCGCGAGGGCAATAACTTACTTGACTCATCCACCTCTCTGGTTACCGATCCTCTCTTGCAAACTGTCATCCTGAGCCGGTTTTTTGGCGAAGGACCTCGGCATTTCACCGGGGCGGGGGAGCAGAGCGAACTACCGGGGTCCTTCACCCCGACAAAGGGCGTCGGGGTTCAGGATG
>PLWR01000370.1 GCA_003165615.1 Acidobacteriota bacterium
ACTTTCCGGATGAGTCTCTAGGCGGGTTATGAGTTCAATCCGTCTACCACGCGACACTCCAACGTGGGAACGGCATTGCGAATTGAACTACGGGCGCGGTCCAGTTTCTCGAAATTGGCAGCCCCTTCATACTGCCGGGTGGACTTGGTGTCAAGGCAAAATAGAACGTAGTTGATGGCACAATGCCGGGCGGAAGTCCGCCTCTGCGATAATCATCGCGCTCCAGCAAGCGTAGCGCGTGGTCAAAACCTTGCAGGTGTGGCTGGCTTAGGTAGAAGCGTCAGACTCCCCACGGTTTGCTTGCGGGAAATAGTCTGGTGTGCTAGGGTTTCTATTTACTTGAGATTGTAGAAGGCCAGAGTTCCAGTGAAGACAGAACCTGTCGACCAAGATCTCCTGAAACAAATCGATCCCGAGCACCTGCCCAGGCACATTGCCATCATCATGGACGGGAATGGGCGATGGGCAAAGCGTCGGCGCCTGCCGCGAATCGCCGGACATCGCGCCGGAATCCGTGCCGTGCGGCAAGCCGTGGAGGCTTCCGCGCGCGTGGGGGTTTCTTACCTCACCCTGTATGCTTTTTCCGTGGAAAACTGGAAGCGCCCACACACGGAAGTCAAGCTTCTGATGAGCCTGCTGCGGCAGTATTTGAAGAAGGAAATCGGCGAACTCAATCGGCAGAACATCCGGCTGGAAGTTATTGGGAGAATCCATGAACTCCCCAAACCGGTGATCCAGGACCTGCAGCATACGCTCGACGAAACCCGGCAGAATACCGGGATGCGCCTGATCCTGGCGCTGAATTATGGGGCGCGGGCGGAATTGGTGGATGCCGTGCAGGAACTGCTGGCCCAGGCAAAACAGAACGGTTCGATGACAGTGGATGAGGCGCTGGTGAGCGAGCACCTCTACACCCGCGGCCTGCCTGACCCCGACCTGCTAATTCGCACCAGCGGGGAACTGCGGCTGAGCAACTTCCTGCTCTGGCAAGTGGCCTACGCGGAACTGTGGGTGACGGAAACCCTTTGGCCGGACTTTACACAGAAGGATCTGCTCCAGGCCATCATCGACTTCCAGAAGCGCGAACGCCGCTACGGCGGCCTGGGGATGAGCTGACCAAGGCCGAAAATCGAAACTCGAAAATTGAAATTCGCGGAGGGTTTCGATTGGCGAGTTTCGGCATCGATTGTTCAACTGCCACGGATGCCTGACCGTTACAGGAGAAAGGCCCGAAGGTTGAAATCGGGGCGATTTTCGAATTTCGAGTTTCAATTTTCGCTTTTTTCCCGCCCATGCTAAAACGCACTCTCACCGCCCTCCTGCTGATTCCCCCTGTCGTTTACCTGATTGGGTGGTCCCCGGAATGGCTCTTTGGGTTGGCGGTGGTGGTGGCGGTCATACTTGCCTTGCGCGAGTACTTTGCGCTGTGCCGGGCCATGGGCTTTAAGGTCTTCTCATGGATTGGCTACGTGGCGGGGGTGGCGTTGTGCGTGGCGCAGGCGACTGGGTACTACATCGTGGGCCGCTTTGCTGTGAACCCCATCGTCATTGCCCTCATGCTCGTCGGATTCTTTCTGCTGCTCATCCCAACATTGGCCCTCCGGCCGAGTATTGAATTAAAGGTCTATCTGACGGCTGTTTCGGTAACGATCTTTGGGATCCTGTATATTGGCTTCCCGCTTTCCTGCCTGGCGCCGATTCGCTTTGAGGCGCATTATTTAATCGGTGGCCCCCGGTTCATCGAGACGCGCGATCTTATGCCGCAGTTCGGGCCCCAACCGATCCTGCTTCTGTTCGCGGTGATTTGGGCGGGCGATATCTGCGCGTACCTGGTAGGTCGGCCGTTTGGCCGTACGCCGTTTTTTGCACGCATTTCGCCGCGCAAGACTTGGGAAGGCGCGTGGGCGGGCCTGACAGGAAGCCTTCTGGCCGCTTGGTGCTTTCAGCATTGGTTCTGGAAGACAACCGATTTAAGAACAGTTATTCTGCTTGCTGCATGGATCGCGGTTGCGGGCCAAGCAGGCGACCTCGTGGAGTCCGCCATCAAGCGGGGGGCCAATCAAAAGGATTCCGGCACGTTACTGCCGGGCCACGGCGGTTTTCTCGACCGCATCGACAGCCTGCTCTTTGCTGCCCCGGCGCTTTGGCTGGTCTTAGCATGTTCATCCGCCGTGTCTCGGGCATCCGGACTCTTTATATGATTTTAGACATGACCCAGGGTGGAAATCGGCGATACCTCCAGGACGAAAGGAAGCTCCAAGGGCGTTTCACACAGAGTTCACGGAACGGCAGCTTGATAGTTTGATTTGAACCTCTGAGCACTGAGGACACCGAGAACAACCCGGCATTCGACTCAGTTCTTCTCCGTGATCTCTGTGAGCCCCTCCGTGAACTCTGTGTGAAACGCTTGTTTTGAACATGACCCAAGGTTTGTGCATTCTCGGCTCCACCGGCTCCATCGGGCAGAACTGCCTGCGCGTGGTGGATTGTCTCCCCGAGCGTTTCCACGTGGCGGCGCTTTCGGCAGGGAAGAATCTGGAGGCCCTCGCCGCGCAGGTGGTCAAATACCATCCCCGAATCGTGGTGGTGAGCCGGCGCGAAGACAAAGATCATCTACGCGAACGGCTGAAGCATCAGGGATACACCCGGCGGGTCAAGATTACCTTTGGAGTCGAGGGCCAAGTGGAAGCGGCGACCCACGACGCCGTGGATTTCGTGGTATCCGCCTCACATGGCACCACCGGACTGGTAGCCACTTACCAAGCCGTTTGCGCCGGCAAGCATGTGGGCCTTGCCAACAAAGAAACCCTGGTGGCCGCCGGGGAACTGGTGATGCGCGCCGCCGCCAAACGTCGAATTGAGGTGCTCCCCATCGATAGTGAGCACTGTGCCGTCCACCAGTGCCTCCGCGCCGGGCAGTCGAAGGAAGTCAAACGCATTATCCTTACCGCATCGGGCGGACCTTTCCTCAAGACCCCTCGCCGGCACTTCGATTCCATCACCCCGGAGCAGGCTCTGAAGCATCCGGTTTGGCGGATGGGGGGAAGAATTACCATCGATTCCGCCACATTGGTGAACAAAGGTCTGGAGATCATCGAGGCGCACTGGCTCTTTGGTGTCGCTCCCGGACAAATCGACGTCGTAATCCACCCTGAATCTATCATCCATTCCATGGTAGAATTCATAGATGGGTCAGTAATGGCGCAACTAGGCGTTCCGGACATGCGCATCCCGATTCAATATGCGTTGACATATCCGGACCGCGTAGCCGTGACCGAAAAGGGGCTTGGGCTTGACCTCATATCTGCGGGCCGACTTCACTTTGGGAAGCCGGATACAGGGCGATTCCCCAGCCTCGATTTGGCGCGTGAGGCTTTGACGCAAGGTGGGATCATGCCCTGCGTCCTGAACGCCGCGGATGAGGTGGCGGTGGAGGCCTTCTTGAACAACCGTTTACGGTTCTCCGCCATCCCACGATTGATTGAAGAAGTAATGCGGCAAATGGGCTCCTACCACGCCATCAATACGATGGATGACGTTCTGGAAGGGGATCGTGAAGCCCGGAGCCGAGCGGTGCAAGTGATTTCAGCCATTTCTGCATAGGGAGAAGGTTCTCTGCATGTTGGGTCATTTCGTCACAAATACGCTGGTGGTGATCGTGGTTCTCGGGATCATGATCTTCATCCATGAGCTGGGTCACTTCATGGCCGCCAAGTCCTTTGGTGTTCGTGTGTTAGTGTTTTCTTTGGGGTTTGGAAAGACGCTCCTGCACATCAAGCGTGGGGAGACGGATTACCGTATCAGCGCTCTGCCGTTTGGGGGATTCGTCAAGATGGCCGGGGACGACCCATCGGAAGTCCGAGAGGGAGTAAAAGGGGAGTTTTTGTCCCAGCCCCGGTGGAAGCGCTTTGTTATCGTAGTAATGGGGCCGGCCATGAACGTCCTTCTGGCCGTCGTCCTTCTGACCGGACTTTACAGGTTTCACAATCAAAGACCAGCCTACCTGGAGAAGGCCGCGCGCGTTGGCGACGTGGAGGACGGGTCAGCCGCCGCCCAAGCCAAGATCCAACCGGGGGACCTGATCCTCCGTTTTGGAGACCAGGAATTCCCCAAGTGGGAAGACATCGATATCAAGACCATGATCAGCGCCAATGAAACCATCCCCCTGGAAGTTGAGCGCGCTGGCAAAGTCGTGAAAACGTCCATTACCCCCATCGCCAAGGGTTCCGATCACATGGGTTACGCCGGATGGGATCCCACGGCCCCCGGCATTCTCGATGATGTTGAGCCTGGACTCCCCGCTAGTAAGGCCGGACTGCAACCCGGCGACGAGATCGTGGGAATTAATGGACACAAGGTATACTCCTTTCCGACCGTCGCTAATACTATCCAGGCGGGGAATGGCAAGCCTGTAGTATTGGATTTTATTCGTGCCGGGAAAGAATCTCAGGTCACGGTTCAGCCCATCTTCGGTGAGATAATGGGTGAAAAGCGTTGGCGACTGGGGTTTACTTTTCACGTTGAAACGGTCGTCGGCCAATTGCCCTGGGGGGAGGCGCTGACAAATTCTCTCCATGACAATGTCCGGAACTGCCGCGTTCTGCTCGACATAGTGGGTAAAATACTGACGCGGCGCATGTCTCCTCGCCAGCTCTCCGGCCCCATTGGCATCGCGGAGGCTTCCGGAACAGCCTATCGCCAGGGGTGGCCCGACCTGATTTACCTTGTGGCGTTCATCAGCCTGCAGCTTGGCATTCTCAACCTGCTGCCGATCCCCGTCCTCGACGGTGGGGTGATTTTCCTCCTGCTGGTCGAGGGGCTGATTCGCCGGGACTTGAGTTTGGCGGTCAAGGAGCGCTTTGTGCAGGTGGGAATCGTCTTCCTCCTCCTGCTTGCGGCCTTCGTCATGTATAATGACTTGGTGAAGACATTAAGACCGTACTGAATTGGGATCAGGGGGCAGGGGTTAGGGATTCGGGAAAACTCCAGACCCTCGTGCCCCTAGTCCCTAGTCCCCAATCCCCTCGTCAAGGAGTTTCTGTGAATTTTAGCGACACCGAATTTCCCCCCCCCCGGAGAAAGACCCGCCCTGTGAAGGTCGGACGCCTTACCGTCGGCGGAGATGCTGCCATCGCGGTTCAATCCATGACCAAGACGGACACCCGCGAGGTGGAAAAGACGGTCGCGCAAATTCATCAGATGGAAGAAGCCGGGTGCGAAATAGTGCGCCTGGCTGTGCCGGACCAGGAGGCCGCCGAGGCGCTGCCACGGATCCGCAAGCTCTGCCCTGATACCGTTCTGGTTTCGGACATTCACTTCCAATACAAGTTTGCCTTGATGGCTCTGGACGCGGGCATCGATAAGCTGCGCATCAATCCCGGAAACATCGGGGACGCGGAGAAAGTCCGGACGGTGGTGCGCCGCGCGCAGTCACAAAAAGTGCCTATTCGCATTGGCGTCAATGCCGGCTCACTGGAGCGGCGCCTGCTGGAGAAGTATGGCTATCCCACCCCGGAAGCCATGGTGGAAAGCGCCATGTACCACATCCAGATTCTGGAGGACTTGGGCTTTGCCGATACCATCATTTCACTCAAAGCTTCGAACGTGAAGCTGACGGTTGCGGCGTATCGTTTGCTCTCCCGCAAGGTGGATTACCCCCTGCACTTGGGCATCACGGAAGCGGGCACGCAGTTTTCCGGGACGGTTAAGTCATGCGTCGGCATGGGGATACTGCTGGCGGAAGGAATTGGTGATACCATCCGCGTATCGCTGGCCACCGACCCGGAGGAAGAAGTGCGCGTGGGCTTTGAGCTGCTGAAGTCCCTGGAATTGCGCAGCCGCGGACCGGTGGTGATCGCCTGCCCGACCTGCGGGCGGCTGGAAGTTGACCTGTTCAAGATTGCCGGGGAGATTGAGCAAGCCACCAAACACATCAAGACTCCCCTCAGCCTGGCGGTGATGGGCTGCGCTGTCAACGGTCCGGGAGAAGCGCGCGAAGCTGACTTGGGCGTCGCCGCCGGTCGCGGCAATGGCATGATCTACCGGGAAGGGAAGGCCATCCGCCGGGTCAAAGAAGAAGAGATCGTATCCGCCCTGCTGGAAGAGGTGGAACGCTTTATTGCCGACAAGGCCGCCGGCGTCAACACCGCTCCGCCGGAGATAGTGCCGGAGCCGGAGCCGGAGGGTAGCCAGACTCCACTTGTAACGTTGCAGTAGACCTAACCCATCCTTATCTGTTGTAGACCCCACTGAAACACAAGAGGTTACGTAGGGACGGTTCGCGAACCGCCCTTCCCAACCCGTGGTGAGAAATGTGGACTAAAGCGGGATGGAATCACAGCAAGAACGCGGCCCGCTCCACCCGGGCGCATGCGTTCCGGAGTTCATCACTGCTTGAGGTACGCTACGCCGCAATCATAAATGTTCTTGTCGGGAATCGCCTTAAGGCGAACCACTTCTGCCGAAATGAATATATTCGCCATGCCTGGCGAGTAGGGAATGGCGATTTCCAGCTTGGTTCCTGGAGCGAGATATTTGCGAGTTGTAAAGGAAACGCCGCCGCGTGAGACGTCGTTGACCTCCAGGATTTCCTCCTGGAAGTGTTGCTTGTAGCGGATACAAGCGCGGAGATGGCAATTGATCCGATTGTGCCGACGTTCGTTCCTGGTGCGTGGCGCGGGGCCAGGTTCCGGAGCGGGAGCGGGGGTTGGCTCGTGAACCTCCGATTTTCTTTCTGTGGGCTCGTACGACGCCTCATTCCAAATCGTCGACTCGCGGCAGCGCTTGCAGGCGTGATAAATGTATCGGTGGGCATGAAAAACTTCGGTCTCAAACTCCTCCAGATAAACCACCTCGCGAAGCCGGCATTTTGCGCATTCCAGCAACGTGCGCAGCACGGCTTTTTCCGCTTCGCTCAGGGGAACAAAGGTGATGTCCCACAAATCGATGCTGGGATCGAGCAGCTTCAAGCCGTAGACAAATCCCCCCGGCTCCTTCCGCACCTGCCCGACAATCTGAGCTGGCGTTTCCTTGCCGGTGGACTCACGGCGAATCAGGATTTCATCCTGGGGGGTAAGATTCCGGTCAACGATGATCAGCGCTCCGTTGCGGCTAACTTCCAGCGTGTGCGCTGCCTCGCTGTAGGCGCGGCCCTCCACATCGGAGCCAAAAATCTGGATTTGAATGACCAGCGCAACCCGGTCAGACGAGCGCACCGGGCGTGAGGGCATTGTTCCCATTTCTGTACCACTCCACAAACTGAGAGACTAAACGCGCAAATCGATTCATCCCGATGGGAAGAATTCCTTTCTCTTATCTTACCTCTGTTTCCATGGCAGAAACAATCGATTATCGCCCGGGATTGCGGCGTTTGGCCGGCGGCAGCTTGTGCCGGCGCATTGGCGCGGGATCTTCGCTGACATCCGGCATTGGCAACTTATATTTTCAATATGGCGCTGTTCCCTTAATATAGGAGGGGAATGACCGATCCAACCAGTTCTGACCGACGCGGGTATTCTCTTGCCGATCTCCACTTCCTCCGCCCCATGGAGGGATGGAACAGCTATTCCCCCATGGACCGGCTTGAACGTGGCAGAGAACTGCAGTATTCGTCCCTGAAACCTTTCCCGGCCATGTTCCCCGCGAGCGGCGCTTGACTGAGTCCGGATCAAAAGGCAAGTACGGGCAGAGCGATGTCCTTCGCAAAGCTCAGGATGACAGCGCGGCGACCGCGAGCCTGTGGGGGATTTCAATGGCCCGATGGTCCAATGACCTGATGACCGGATTTCGTCGTGCTTTGCCGGTACTGTTTCAGGAGGCGGAAGAACTTCAGGGCGCGGCGCGCGTCTTCCTGAATCTGCACTTTGAGGATGGCGGGATTCTGGTATTTCATCTCGTCGCGAAGCCGGTAGAGAAACTCGATTTCCATCTCGGTTTCGTCGATTTGGCCGGAGAAATCCAACAGAAAGGTTTCCACGGTCAATCGGTGATCGCCAAAGGTGGGTTTGAACCCAACGTTGGTCACGGAATCGTGGGATACCCCGCCCAACCGGGTGTGCGTCACGTAGACACCGACTTTGGGCAACTGTTCTTCAATGGGAGCCAGGTTGAGCGTGGGCACGGTATGCTTGTGGCCCACGCCCATGCCCGCCACGATCAGCCCCCGCGAGGAAAACGGCCGCCCCAGGAGTCGAGTGGCCTTATGGACCTGCCCCTCCGTCAGAAGTTCTCGAATGCGCGTGCTGGAAACGCGGTCACCCCGCACGCACAGCATGGGGACAACTTTGACACGGAATCCCTCCTGCTTTCCCAGCTCTTCCAGGATTTCAGTGTCGCCGGACTGGCGATAGCCGAATCGAAAATTTGGTCCGACATGAACGGACGACGCACGCAGGGGGTCAACCAGCACCCGCCGCACGAATTCAAGAGGCGATTGACGGGCCAGTTCACGAGTAAAGGGCAGCACCACCAGCATGTCGATTCCCATCGATGCAATCAAATCCACCTTGCTGGGGAGGGGCGTGAGGAGTTTGGGCGCGTGGTCAGGGGAGAGAATTTTGATGGGATGCGGCTCAAAGGTGATGGCCGTGGCCCTCAAGCCCTGCGGCCGGGCCACCTCCACGACGCGGCGCAGCAGCGTCTGGTGCGCCAGGTGGACCCCGTCGAAGTTGCCGATGGTCACCACCGAGGGCGCAGTGGGTTCGCCGAGTTCGGGAAGACTATTGATAACGCGCATACGCGAAACGAAAATCGAAACGCGAAATTCGAAACTCGCCGCTCCCTTCGAGTTTCGACTTTCGAGTTTCGGCTGCCTCAACCACTAGAACTCCATCTGTAATCCATCATAAGCCAATTGCACGTGCGAAGGGAGCTTGGAATTGGTTTCCTGGTGGCCGAGTTCGTGGGCGATGTGGGTGAAGAAGGCGCGCCGTGGCTTCAGCCGTTCGACCACCGCCAGAGCCTGGGCAAGCGAAAGGTGGGTGGGATGGGGTTTGTGGCGAAGGGCATCAATAATGAGGGTATCGAGGCCTTGCAGCCGGGGAATGCTGGATTCGGGAATTTCGCTAACGTCCGTGATATAGGCCGTGTCGCGTACGCGGAATCCCAGAATCGGCAGGTTGCCGTGCATCACCGGCACGGGGGTGATATTGAGGCCCCACAAATCAAAAGGCCCGTCGATAAGATGCGGATCGAGCTTGCCCACGCCGCCGAAAGGATAATTTCCCTCGAAGATATAGGCAAAGGTAGTGCGAATGGTCGCCATACAGCGGGCCTCGGCATAAATCGGGAGCGGGACCTGCTGCCGGAAATAGAACACGCGCGTATCATCGAGGCCCATGATGTGGTCAGCGTGGCCATGGGTGAAAACCACGGCATCCAGGCGGGTCATACCCTCGCGCAGGGCCTGCGTGCGGAAGTCAGGGAGTGGTATCAATCAGTACCACCCGGCCATCATACTCGAGGAGGATGGATGGCCGAGTGGCGCTTGTCGTGAGGGTCGGAAGACGTGCAGACCGGAACACTGGCAGATGAGAATGGGCACACCCGTGGAAGTTCCGGTGCCGAGAAACTTGAGAGTCATCACCCTTTGCGTGCCTGCCGCTTCTGCAATTCCACAAACGTCATACGCAATTCGTAAAGGACATCGTCGAGAAGGCGGGATTCGTTGGGCGTCAGATTTCCCTGGGTTTTTTCCTGAAGAACCTGAAGCAGGTCAATGGTGCGTTGGGCGTTGGGCATGTCCGGGGGGATGCGCTCGCCGCCCGGCCCCGCCAGCAAACCAAGCTGAAACATGGTGGTGGTGCCGAGATAGGAGACCAGGGTTTCAAAACCGGACGGCTCCTCTCGAGATTCTGCCTCGGGGGATTCGATGATCTGGGGTTCAACCTTTTGCGGGCGCGGTGTCCCCTCGGCGGCCCGCGGCGGTTCGGCTCTTTTTGTTTCGGGCGCACCTTCCTCGCGCCGGGAACCTTCCGAATTGAAACTGCGACGATCCACCACTTTGAACCCCGAGGGTTCGTTCTTCTCATCTGCCATGAAATTCCTCGCGGACCCGGATCAGCGAGCCTCAAATATCAGCCGGAATTGACCCTAAATACACAATAAGTCAGTGTAACAATAAACCCGGAAAGCAACAAGCCTGAGGCCAATATCGAGGCCAATTTCGGCGGCCAAGCGGAGGATGCCCGCGATGCCATCATCCTGTGTTAGAATCGCCGCGGCACGTGAGCGGAAGCGTGGCAGTAACCTTTTTGCCAGCATTTGCGGATTGTAGAGTTACAATTATTCTGGTATTGACCTAGACCCGAGCAAACCATGAAAACCCAAGCCCAACTTCTCGAAAGCATTCACCATTTCCAGGAAAGTTTCTGGGATAGAAAAAGCACGGGCCGCCCTCCGGTGGGGATTTATGACGAGAACACTTCGTTACCCATCAGTTTCCTGCGCCAGCCATTTACCCGCCCCGCGGTCTGCCCCGAGGATGTGAACGGCGATTTAGTGGCCAGCGATTACGAGTACAGCTTTGCCAAGCGTTCTGTGTGGTGTGACGATTACATGGCGTTCTCCGCTCCGTGGCGTGGAATACCCTGGTTGGAAGCGGCATGTGGCTGCCCGGTACGGTATTCCGAGGGATCGCTGGCGCCGGGCCATTTCGTAGAATCCCTGGACGAACTGGAGCAAATCCCCATACCCGCCCCTAACGCCTGGCTGGATTGCATGCGGCGTGAGACCCAACGGATTGAAGCGCAGGCCTCGCCCGATTGCTGGGTTAGCCCTTCGATTCTCCGTGGGCCCTCCGACGCCCTCGCCGCCATGCGTGGGATGACGGAGTTCTTTCTGGATGTGCATGACGATCCGCAAGCCGTGGAAAGGGCCGTAAGCCGTGTGAACCAGACCCTGATGAGGGCCATCGATATCCACTATTCCGTGGTGCAGCCCAAGCTCGGCGGCTACACCGACAAGTTTGGCCACTGGGCGCCCGGGAAGACTTTCATGCTGCAAGAGGATGCCCTGGGCATGTGCTCACCTTCCCTATATCGCGATATCTTCATGTCCTATAACGCGGCGGTCGTTGAGCACTTGGGCTCCTGTGTATTTTTCCACTTCCACTCCACCGGCCACAAACACTACACGCATGTGATGAATATACCCGGCATCGCCGGGTTGCAAATGTCCATGGAGAGCATTGGACCAACATTGCTTGACATGGTGCCGGTGTTCAGGGAGATTTTGGAGAAAACTCGCCTGATGCTGCAAGTGTGCACGGGCTTTGAATATCTGCCTGAAGCTCTGCGCAAACTCCCCCGCGAAGGACTGTACCTCGTTATCCCGAGCAAGTACGTTCCGACAGACGAAGCGTTCCTCGAATTTGTGGCCGCAAATCTGACGCGTTAGAAACAGTGACGCGACTTAGGGCGGCGATCGGAGTTAACGTGTTCGGTTGGGTCTCCGGCGCTGCCATCCTGTCGCGCGCTTTTCCGCCCGTCAGTTTTCAAGGGTGCTTGTCAGGCTGCGGAAAAATCCATCAAACTGTCATCCTGAGCAGCAGCGAAGGATCTCGCCCTGAGCGTTTTCAAGGCAATGCGAGATTCTTCGTCGCCTGCTGGCTCCTCAGAATGACAATGCCAATGAGTTTTTCCGCAAGCTCTTGTGCCGGGTCGATA
>PLWR01000427.1 GCA_003165615.1 Acidobacteriota bacterium
CGAGCTTCAGGGGTTGGCCCAACGGGCAGTGGAAAGGCGATTTGCCGCCGATGAAATGCTCTTCTGGGAAGGGGAGGCGTGCGTCGGCATATTTCTGATCATCCGGGGGAGCGTGAAGATTTTTCGGACATCTCCCGGCGGACGCGAGGTGATGCTTTCCATTGAGACTGCGCCCGCTACGGTCGCCGAATTGCCGCTGTTCGATGGCGGGACGTACCCGGCATCCGTCCGCGCGGTGGAGCCGGTAGTAGCCCTCTTCATCAACAAGAACGATTTCCAACACTTCTGCCGTCAATACCCGGATGTCGCGCTCAAAGTCTTAGCCGTCGTGGGACGGCGTCTGCGGCATTTGGTCGGGTTGGTCGAATCCATGACCTTTGGAAGTGTCACTCAGAGACTGGCGCGAATGCTGTTGGATGCATCCAAGGTAGCCGGTACGGACACCTTCGACGTTCCGGCCACCCATCAAGAGATCGCCTCCCGGCTTGGAACGGTGCGCGAGGTGGTTTCCCGGAATCTGGGGCGTTTTCGTGCCCAAGGGCTGATCAAGATTCAAGATCGGCAGGTAGAGATCGTGAACCGCGCGGGACTCCAGCAGGAGGCTGAGTCTCAGGGCTGACGAGGATCTGGCAGGCCATTAAACGGAACTGGGGCATGGTGGTGGTACCTGAATCCGGCGTGAAAATGACCGCTTTCAGGGTTGGAGGGGCTTCACCCTGCGGATTTTCGCCAACATGTCATTCGCCAAGTCCTGTAGCGTCGGCGACTCCCTGAGCCGCAGGACGGGGCGATTCTGAGGCCGAGTCAGTTCCCCTGGTAACAAGAAAAGCTTGTAGCGCAGCTTCGTGAGCGTCAGAGTTTGCCACGACTCCTGCAGACAATTCCGCTGAAACGCGGTGACCAGATTGTACGCCAGCCGAATGATTTCCAAGTACAACGCATTGGCCGCAAACGACGCGGTGGGAATCTTGCGCAACGCGAAATCTTCGCGCCGTTCGCCGATCCGCGGCTCCCTGCCGGCACGGCCGTCATAGAAGTGCCAGATGCCGGCGGGCGTGAGAGATATGTTGGTGACCCAGGCGCGATAGACATAACGCCCAAGGGTGAACAGCGTTGTTGGTGCTTCCTCTTCCGGAATGAATCGTCGCGCCACCACGAAACGACGGGCCTGCGGCCAACCATGAAGACGATGCTCGAAGTCGGCCATCTCCCAATCAGGGTTGACAGCTTCGTAGCGCAGTCCCGGCAGCAAGCGCCGGAAGGCGGAGGTCAACCGGGCCACTACGGCGTATTGCGTGGGGCGGGCTTCAAGAGCTTCGAAGACAGGGTGGAAACCGAAGCCGGCATCCGCTCGGACGCGGAGTTCACGAATGTCCGGTGGCACGTTGCCAAAGCAGGTGTCCAACAGTTCGACACTGCCCTCCCAGGTCCCCAAGAGGAACGCGGAAACGGAATTGCGAATGGAGAAAACCGGGGAGAGCACTTTCTCCCGTGTGTTAACCGGAAAGGGGCGTTTCGGATTTGCGCCCTGGGATCACCTAGAGCCCATGCGCGCAAGCCGATACCCCGACATGAGACGTCGAGCCACACGCCGCCTGCGCGCAGTTTCAGCGATATCGGTACAGAGTCACTCGCAGGATACCGGGACCACGGCCGCCGCGTAGTGAGATGTTACTCCCCTGGCCGGTGTCATCACCAGCCAGGGTTAGGCCGGGAACCCAGCGGCCATCCATGAATCTTCCCTCTTCAACTGTCGCCAGACCGGCAATCGGAGGCCCTGGTGTGTTGGGCGTGAATGTGATCGACAAGCCGCTGCCGGCCAGGAAGAATTCGTCCGGCTTGGACGCAATGAAAATCCCATACGGCGATTGTGCTGCCTGAGGTGCCTGCGGCGATGGCGCAAGCGCTCCGAGAGGCCCCCGGCCACCGGCGGGCGCTGGCGTTACATTCAGAATGTAGTCTCCGAGCCTTATTTTCTGAGCTAGCGTGAATTCCTCCATCAGGACGCCGGCAACTCCTCCCTTGGTCTGGTTCTCGAGGATCAGAGGAGCCAATTGCGAGAGGACGTCATAGCTCTGCGCAAGCTCGTTCCCGCCGCCTCCAATTCCGCGCTCAATAGCAAACGGCGAAAATCCGAATGCATTGTGTTGCCCGATGGGGTAAAAAACGTTGGCCGCGCCCACGGCTCCACCGGCCGCTTCCGGTATGAATAACGGGTTTCCGGAGCGGTCGTACTTGTCGCACCAGTCCTTGAAGTTCCTATAAATATCCGGCGCCAGGAAATCGATTTGCGGTCCTCCGGCGCGCCAGATATCCAGGGAGTGAGCCAACGGCCCCCCGCTATTGTACTGGCCTGGAGCGTAGTTCGGCCGGATGAGCGCGGCATTGACGTACATTGGCAACGTGTATTCGGCCTTGCCCGCCTCCGCTACCTTGCCGATGTACCGCGCATAATGCCAAGCCATAAACAGGTCCTCTGTCTCCCAGCCCGGGCCGAAGACAGCTTCCCAGTTTCCGGAACTCTTGAACCCAGTCGTCTGCCACTTCGCGCGGAGTTCCGGGGTCAGCGTTTCCTTATGCTTCTGAAGGTAATCCGTCAGGTCTTTCGGTACCGGCTGATCATAAGCGGCATTTGCCGCTGGAGAATGGTCCCGGGCATCCGGGTGGACTCCCACTTCGTTCTCCACCTG
>PLWR01000537.1 GCA_003165615.1 Acidobacteriota bacterium
CCTCGCCGTGCTAATGACCCCTCACCCGACCCGCGCCGGCTGGTAAAAGCGCCGGTCGCGGGCCACCCTCTCCCCCGGGGAGAGGGCAAAGACCCAATCCCCTTTGCCCTTTGAATTTTGAAATTCTGGCAGGGCAGATCAAATGGCAAATGGCAAAGGTCAAATGGCAAATGTATTTAAATTTGAAGTTTGCCATTTGAATTTCTTTACCGCGCAAACGGCCAGAAGGATAAGAAATGGACTCGCTTGAAGTGAGTGAACGTTTGCTCGAATACGGAGTGCGCGCGATACGGGTGGTTGAGTCGCTTCCACGAACTCTCGTCGGCCGGCGAATCGGAGATCAACTGCTGCGGTCGAGTATTTCCGTCGGAGCGAACTACGAAGAGGCTCAAGGTGCCGAGTCGCGAGAAGACTTCGTCCATAAACTTCAGATCGCTCTCAAAGAGGTGAGGGAGTCTTACTACTGGCTTCGATTGTTAGCCAAAGCTGAGATCGTTCCCAATAATCAGTTGTCGGCAATCATGGATGAATCAAATCAGTTGCGTGCAATGCTGTCGAAGGCGGTGGCGACAACTAAGGGCAAGGCGAAGATCAGCATTCCAATAGCCCGAGAAGGTTAAACACGATTTCAAATTGCAAATGGCAAATGGATTTAAATTTGAAATTTGCCATTTGCTATTTGCCATTTGAAATTCTTTGCCGATCAAACCCCTGTGAAGCGAGCTACCGTAACACAATTTCAAATGGCAAATGGCAAAGAGCAAATGGCAAATGGAACACAATTTGAAATTTGCCATTTGCTCTTTGCCATTTGAAATCGCCTTACTGGTTTGTGATGGTCAATCAGAAGCAAGCAGAAGCGAACACGGGCGCCGGCCCGATTGTCTTTACCGATTTTGATGGGACGATCACCCAACTCGATGTGACGGACGAGATCCTGGCGCAACTGGCGCATCCTTCCTGGCAGGAGATCGAACAGGCGTGGACGCGTGGATCGATCGGTTCGCGCGAGTGCCTGGAGCGGCAGATCGCGCTCGTGGACACCTCGGCGGAGGAACTCCACACCTTAGTTGACGCGGTTCCCATTGACCCGTCCTTTACCGCCTTCTACCGGTTCACTCGAAGGCGAGGCATTCCCCTCTACGTGCTGAGTGAGGGGTTCGACTATGTGATCGTGCGAATCTTGAAGCGGGCCGGTGTGAACGGGCCGGTCCGAAACGGGACTCACATGTTCTCGAGTGCGCTGCGGCTGGAAGGCCGCCGTCTGATACCCTCCTTCCCTCATTCGGCGCCGCCCTGCGAGCACGGGTGCGCCACCTGCAAAGCGGCACTGCTGCGGCGGCTCGGCAAGGGAAAGTATCCCGTCATCTTCGTGGGTGACGGGCTCTCCGACCGATTTGCCATCGATGAGGCGGACGTCGTCTTTGCCAAGCGCCAATTGCTCGCCTATTGCCAGGAGCACGGCAAGGCGTGCCACCCCTTCGATACTTTTGCGGAAGTCGAGCAGGGAATCGCTCTGTTGATCGGTCCGGAAGAGGCGGCGAAGCGTTTCGGGTGTCAGGTGTCCGGTGTCAGGTTCCAGGTTCCAGAAACGAAACCTGGCGCCTGATCGCGGGGCCAGGATGAGGTCGCAGTCATTCCCGCGAAAGCGGGAATCCACTTTGCAAGCTCTCGGCAATGCTCTGCAAACGGAGTGGGAAGAACAGGGCAGGAGCAGCCTCTAAAGCCTTAACACCGAGAGCACGGAGGATCTCAGTGAGCTCTCTGTTTTGCTTTTCCTGACCACAGAGGACACGGAGAGGCTGACGACAGGAGGAGAAATCTCGCAGCGCGACAAGACCATGAAAACTACGACGACAGAGCTGTTGGAACTCGAAAAGAAGTATTGCTCCTTCGGTGATACGGTCCCCTACCTGGAGCCTCCGAAGGTTTTTGTCGATTGTGAGGGCAGCTACCTTTACGACGAACGCGGCACGCCCTACCTCGATCTCCAGATGTGGTATTCGGCGGCGAGTTTCGGCTACAAGAATCGCAGGTTGGGCGAGGCGTTGAAGCGGCAAGTGGACCGGCTCCCGCAGCTTGCCTGTCAGTACCTGCACGCGGAGAAGGTGGAAGTGGCAGCGCGCATCGCTCAGTACTGCGAGAAACGGTTCGGAGTGAAAGGGCGCGTCCACTTCAACGTGGGCGGCGCGCAAGCCATCGAGGACTCGCTGAAGATTGTTCGGAATTATACCGGCAAGAACTTGATGTTTGCTTTTATGGGCGGCTATCACGGACGGACGCTCGGCGCCTCCGCCATCACCTCCAGCTACCGCTATCGGCGCCGCTACGGCCACTTCGGGGACCGCGCCCAGTTTGTTTTTTATCCCTACTGCTTCCGGTGCATTTATGGGCTGAAGCCCGCGAGCTGCAACCTGTATTGCCACGACCAGTTCTCCCGGCTGTTCGATAATGAGTATCACGGCGTGTGGGACGCCAAGGCACAAAGCGCGGAGTACGGCGCGTTCTACATTGAGGCGGTGCAGGGGACCGGCGGCTATGTGATTCCGCCGCGCGAATATTTCCAGCGCCTTAAGGAAACTTGCGACAAGCGCAAAATCCTGATCGTCGATGACGAAATCCAGATGGGCTTCTACCGCACCGGCAAATTCTGGGCCATCGAGAATTTCGGGATTACGCCGGACATTATCGTCTTTGGCAAGGCGCTAACCAACGGCCTGAATCCTATTTCCGGCATCTGGGCGCGCGAAGAGCTGATCACGCCGGAACTTTTCCCGCCCGGCTCCACCCACTCCACTTTCTCCTCCAATACACTGGGCACGGCCGTGGCGCTCGAGACGCTCAAGATGCTCGATGAGGAGGACTACGAAAAATTAGTGAACGAAAAAGGCGCCTACCTCCTCGCGGGGCTTAAAGTGCTGCAAAGCCGCTTCCCAGGCATCATCGGAGACGTGGATGGCCTGGGGATGGCGCTGCGCATCGAGGTTTGCAAGGAGGACGGCGTCACGCCGGACCGCGATCTCACTGACCGCATCTTTGCGGAGGGACTGAAGGGCGACCTGGAGGTAGCCGGACGCAAGTATGGCCTGGTGCTGGACGTGGGAGGTTATTACAAGAACGTCTTCACCCTGGCCCCCTCATTCACCATAACGCGCGAGGAATCCGACTTGGCGCTGGAGTTGCTCACCCAGCTCTTCCGCCGCTGCCATCTATAGTGTAGAGTCCCCTTTCAGGGCGGGATGTCATTCCGAGCCCGCCGACATGTCATTCCGAGCGCAGCGAGGAACCTCGCTCTGCCTCGCCTCGGCGAATTGTGCTTCCCCTCTCGCTCCGGCCTCATCACCGTCAACCAGGCGTCGGTTCTATCGCAGACATGCAAACTGCCGCATGTCTGCGCCACCCGGCGATTGCATGAAAAACCCTCCCGTCTTTTATCCTGGGCAAGTAGGTGTCATGCTGAGCGTGCATAGCCGAAGACGGCTATTCGTGACGTCAGCCGCGAAAGCAGCGCAATCAAGCCTTTAGACCGAAGTTCCACAGGGGTTC
>PLWR01000488.1 GCA_003165615.1 Acidobacteriota bacterium
GTGAATGGCCAGTCTTGGGCCAACTTGCTTTCGCAGAAGCTAGGCTACCCGGTGTTCCCCGGAGAGGCGTACTACACTCCGGGGTGCGCCAGCTCGGCGCAGTGCGTCTTGCCCAACGCGCAGATTCCGCTCAGTGCCTGGTCAGGCCCGGCCAAGAGCTTGCTGCGCTCCATTCCCCTGCCCAACCAGGGGGTAAATACCTTTTCGACGTCCGCCTACAATGAAACCATACGTGATGACAAAGGCGCGGCGCGAATCGATACTCAGACCGGCCTGGGAGCCCTTGCCGCCTACTACTTCTTCGATGACTACGGGCTGAACAACCCCTACCCGACGGCGCAAGGCGGCGCCAGTGTTCCGGGCTTCAATGCCATCACCCTCGGCCGGTCGCAAATGGTGAGCCTTGGCCTGACCAAGTTCCTCGGCCCAACCATGGTCAACGAATTTCACTTGAGCTATCTCCGGGATTCCAACAATGTGGGCCAGCCGCAGGGCGGTGTTGGCCCGAGCCTCGCGTCGCAGGGATTCGTTGACGGCTCAGGTAATCCGTCCATCTATGCGCTGGCGCCGCGAATCGAAGGCACCGAAAACGTCTCGTTCAACGATTTTACGCTCGGCGTGGATACCACCGGGCTCAAGGAGACCAACAATACGTTTCAGGTGTCGGAGAACTTCTCCAAAGTGATGGGGACGCACATGCTCAAGTTGGGGGCGGGGTTCCACATCGACCAGGTCAATATCAACCCCGACGCCACCTTCAACGGCTCGTTCTCATTCACGGGAGCAGAAACGGGATCGGACTTCGCGGACTTTCTGCTGGGCATCCCCAGCAGCTATGCGCAAGGGGACTCCTTGGCGTTCTACCTTCGCGACAAATACGCGGGGATGTATGCGCAGGACAGTTGGCGGGTAAGGCCGCACCTGACGCTCAACTATGGCTTGCGTTGGGACCTGCTGCCGCCTTGGCGGGAAAAATACAACCAACTCCAGACCTTGGTGTTGGGCGAGCAGTCTCGGGTTTACCCGGGAGCGCCAAGGGGCTTGGTGTTCCCTGGGGACCCAGGAATTCCTGCAACGTTGGCCCCGACGAAATACACTAACTTTGCTCCTCGAATCGGCCTGGCATACTCCCCGGATTACCAGAGTGGCTGGTTGGGCAGGATCTTGGGCGCCCGCGGCGCCACCAGCGTGCGCGCCGGGTACGGCCTGTACTATACCGCCTTCGAGGGGTTGTCCGCCGGCATCATGAGCGCCAACCCGCCGTACGGCTACGATTACACCAGTCTCGCTCCGGTACTCTTTTCCACGCCGTTCGTTTCCGCTGCGAGCGGGCAGGAATTCGTTCAGCCCTTCCCTTCACCGATACCCGCGTATGGCGCTTCCCCGAGCCGGCCAAACACGAGCGTGGATTGGGCGAAATACTTGCCGATCACCGGGGTTCCGGCGTTCTTTGGTGGAAACGTTCCGTCCTATGCGGAAACGTACACGCTTTCGGTGGAACGGCAGGTAGCCAAGGACACGCTACTGACCATGAGCTACGTGGGTTCGCAGGCGCACCATCTTCTCGCTGTGATTCCGGCGAATCCCGGGAACCCGGCCCTATGCCTGAGTGTCAGTCAACTTTCCCAGGTAGCGCCCGGCAGTCCGACGTGTGGCCCCTTTAGTGAAGGCGGCCTGTTCACCAAATCCAACGGCGAAACAGTGCAAGTCCGAGGCCCGTTTAGCTCGCAATTCGACGCGGTCACCTATCAGAAGACCATCGGCAGTTCGAATTACAACTCGCTCGAAATCAATCTTCGCCATCGCGGCAAGTCTCTTGAGCTTCTTGCGGGCTACACTTATAGCAAATCGCTCGATGACTCATCGAGCCTCTCCGAGGAAATCAATCCCGTTGATCCGCGGTTGAGCAAAGCGCTCTCGGCGTTCGATCTGCGCCACAATTTCGTCGGGTCCTACAACTACAGCCTGCCAGGCCATGTGCTCGGCTGGCAAAATCGCTGGTCCGAGGGGTGGTCCATTTCGGGCGTGGCACGTGTGGCCACGGGACTGCCGGTGACCTTCTATAACAACAATGACACCTCGCTTCTCGGCAGCATCCCGAATGGCATCAACAACAATGGCTTGGACACGCCCAACCGCGCACCGGGCGATCTGCACATCAACAATAATCCGCGGAATGATCTCCCTGCCTTTAACACGTCACTTTTTTCACTGCCTGCTCTGGGACAATTTGGCACGGCTGCGCGGCGCTTTTTCTCCGGTCCCAGGATGCTGAACTTTGACGCGGCTCTGCAAAAGAACCTGCGCCTCACCGAATCCAAATCACTGCAATTCCGCCTTGAATCGTTCAACATCTTCAATCACGCGCAGTTCTTCGGCGCCGCCTCAGTCGATGGCAACATAAGCGACGCCACGTTCGGGCAGGTGGTCAGCAGCATGCCCCCTCGCCTTGTGCAGCTCGCGGCCAAGTTTGTTTTTTGAGGGTGCCCCCTGCAGAAACCGCAATGGATGGTCCACCCTGGAGGTCTCAGCGTATTACGGGTGCGCCAAATTCCGGGAAAACGCGCGACCCTGACTGGTTTCATGATCTGGGTGCCCCTCGATTAGCAACTCACCGGTCACATCGTTGGACATGGCAATCTACGAATCGCGTGCGCAAAAATCGCATCGGTCATTTCGAATTGGGTTCGAAGAAGGACCTCCAGAAGTTCCATGATTATCTTGCCGACTTATGCGATCAGGTCAAACAAATGATCGCTCAGGGGGCTACGCTGGAACAGGTCCGGCGTGGAATTCAAGTGCGAAAGTATTCCGAGTACCGCCAGTATCCGAATTACCGCGCAACCTTTGCGGATAATGCGGACTTCATCTATCACGAACTGGCGAAAGCACGGCGGTAGGAAGGGCCGCTATCCTAGCTAAGCGAGGCATCCGTCTTGCCGGGCGAAGGAGTTCAAGCGGCCCCACTAAGTAACGGCGCCCGTTATCTTGCTGATTTCCCCCGCACAAAATGCGCGATTTGTTCCAGGACACGGTCGATGTCGGCCATGGTATTGAAGAAGTGACTAGAAATCCGAAGGCCGCCCACTCCCGCAGTATAACGGACGGCAACCAGGATTTTCTGGTCGAGCAAATACTCCATTATGGCCACGTTCTTATCGCGTGAACCGAGCGTGAAGGTGACGATGCCGGAACGAAACTTATGTTCGGTGGGTGTCACAATTTCGATGCCCTGTTTTTCGAGGCCTGAGTA
>PLWR01000418.1 GCA_003165615.1 Acidobacteriota bacterium
CCGGTGCTCGGGGCTATTCCGGCGTTGAGCGTAAACCAGCAGGTTGGTGTCAATAGCGATCATGGCGGCGTTCTTTTTGCATCCATTCCCACATCTTGCTGCGGTCGGAAAGGTCGAGCCCGGGTGGAAGCCCCCCTGCCGACGTTACCCACCGAATCCGCCGAGGACGGCGCGTCGGTCGGCCAGACGGCCTCAGCTCCCGTCGCAAAGCGCGCTCCAGGATGTCGCGCAATGTCGTCCGGGTTTCGAGTGCCTTCCGCTTAGCTTCGAGTAGAAGGTCTTCGGGAAGTTCAACTGTGGTCTTCATATGGTTTCCCATACTACCATACTTATGGGCAATTGTGTTTTCCAGATCGTACGGGAGGTGTAGCGCGGACCCGTCGAGTGACAGGCCGGAGATTAGGCGTAAGCTACGGCGACTATTGCGCCCATGCTACGCTGGCCACAGAGCATTGAACAGACATAGCACTGTCCAAGCTACGATGCCATACGACAGAAGATTTGCGTTTCTGATGGTCTGAGAAACACTCGAACCCGCGGCCTCGTCGCTGCGACCCCTTTTTGCAAGATACCTCTTGACCCATTTCGCTTCGACCCACCATGAAACCAAGAAGCAAACGACCAACATCAAAGCCGCACTCAGCAGCATGATCCAGCGCGGGTAAATGCCGAGAAACATGAGACGCATGTAGTCGTGTCTGGTCACTTCAATTGGCTTGAGGGCGCCATCCAGCAACGGCGCGTGTCCATGCAGCCTCTGGGGATTGCGGAAATATACGCCCTCGGTGGCATATTGCAGTCCGGCCCCAAAGAGTTGGCCGAGCGGAAGCCCTGCTATCGACGACAGGATGTTTGCAATGCCGAGAACGCGGATGCACTCCCAACGCCCCATTTTCAGCCGACGCCGTGAGTACAGTGCTTCAGCAGCAACAATGGGAATCAGCAGCAAAATGAATAATGGCCAGACGAGCGCCAAGCTAGGGAGAATTGCGTCCGCTAATACCGGAGTGAAGCGCATGACCAATAAGCTACGCCTCGCTGTGCCCGAATACAAGGACGAGCAGAGAGGGCGTAGCAGACCTCCGCCGTTGAGGTCTGCGGTTCTTACCAGGCAGAAACCGCAAATCTCAACGACAAGGAGCTGTCCGCAAAGCTGGAAGTGTGACCCTATGGAAGAGCCGCAGACCCCAAAAGCGGGGGTCTGCGCTACTCTTCCCGCCGGATCTGCCGTATGGCATTGATCGCAACGGGCGTTTCCAGTTCGTAGGGCGCGGGCGGCGGGCTGGGCATCATAGAGTCTGAGTCAAGTTCGGCCCGGAGTTTCGCCTCGAACTCGCGCATTTTGGCGTCTATATCCGCCTGCTTATTCTTGTTGCGTATCATATCTTCTCGATAACGTTTCAAGAAGTAGCTGATGGTCTCGACGCGAATTTTGATGGAACCCATGGGCTTGTTCTCGTCGATGTCCTTGAAGGAAAAGTACGGGGTGCCGGACTTGGTCACGGTCTCTTCCACGGCGGTGTAGATGGGCGCGTCGTGACCGCATTTGAAGCTGGAAAGCTCCAGCGCCACCAGGTTCGGGTGGCGGGCGGTATACTTGGCGGCCCAAATCTTCTGCGTGGTGTTTTCGCTATAACTGTTCTTCCACGCGTCGCTCACGTCCATGGCGTCCTTGATGATGCCCGCGCGGACGTCCTCGCCGAAGAGTTTTTCCAGAATGTCCGCGTCGATCGGCAAAGAGCCCAATGTCAGCGCCGGGTAGCCAATTTTCTGGAACTCTTCCATGATTTCGTGGTTGATGCCGGGGTCGTTGTGGTAGGGACGGCCCAGCACCACGATGCCAATGCGGTCTTCCGCTTCCAGCCGCTTCAGGATTTCGCGGCCCTGGGCGCGCATCACCTTATTCTCGTAATCATGCTGGGCTTGCAACCCCGCCTCCACGGCGCGGGCATTCTCTTCCCAGGAGAGACCGAAAATATCCACAAACTGCTCGTACATCTGTTTCATCAGCAGCGCCGGTTTGCCGGGATTCACGAAGGTATCGAGGAAAAGGATATTGTTTTCCTTGAAAAGATCTCCTTCCTTGATAAATGCCGCCTTCACCGCTTCCGGCGTAGAGGCCACCGTGGGGCAGGAGCGATGCGACTGCGCATGCTTCATGTCGCTCGGCAGGTCGTCAATCATGGGGCAGAAAATGATGTCGAGCGGCTTCTTCTTGTGGTGTACATGAAGCATGTTGTGCACGTGGGGAATGCCGACTTTTGATGGGAAGCAGGGGTCAATGGCTCCGCGCTTGGCGCCTTCCTTGTAAAGCTGCTCGTTGGTGTAGTCGGAGTAAATCAGGTTCTCGGAGGGAATCCCCAGGGATTCAAAGTAGGCGCTGAAAATCGGATTCACCGTGTACATGTTGAGAATACGCGGAATGCCGATGCGCAGCGTGGCGCGCCGCTTCATCAATTCCACGCGCTTCTTCTGCCTGGCCGTCACCGCAAACCTGGGCAGCGGGTCCGAAACCACCTTGGGCGAGTAGGATTTGAACACCGCCTTGGCGGCCACTTCCACCATGTTGGGGTTTTCCTTCTTGGCGGCGTCCAGTCCCTTCTTGATTTCGCGCATATCGGCGACGTCTTCCACCAGACCCTTTTCGCAACTGTTGCCCACGATCAGGCGCTTGACGCCCGAGAGGATGGGAATCTTGGACTTCTTCCACGATTCATCCGAGCTCGAAATCTGCACGTCGATGAAGGTGCGC
>PLWR01000707.1 GCA_003165615.1 Acidobacteriota bacterium
CGGAGTGAAATACATACCCCCCTAACCACTATTATTAGGTTGTCAAGTTTTTCCCGGGCGGCAAGCGTTAACCCCGCCATCGATTCCGGTTCGTCCATTTCACCATCACCAACGAAGGCCCAGACCTTGCGACCGTTGTTACGCATCAAACCACGATTCGTCATGTATCGCATGAATCGAGCCTGGAATACCGCCGTGATGGCGCCCAACCCCATGGACCCCGTCGGAAACTGCCAGAAGTTGGGCATCAGCATGGGATGCGGATAGGACGACAGACCCTTGCCGCCAACTTCGCGGCGATAGTTCGAGAGATTCTCCTCTGTAAGGCGCCCTTCCAGGAAAGCTCGCGCGTAAACTCCCGGCGCCGAGTGCGGTTGAAAGAAGATGAGGTCAGCGGATCTTTCTCTGGCCGCATCAAGCGCGTCGCCGCGGAAAAAATGGTTGAAGCCTATCTCAAACAATTCCGCCGCGGATGCATAACTGGAAAGGTGTCCACCCAATTCAGTGCTCTGGCGATTGGCGCGAACGACCATGGCCAGGGCATTCCAGCGAACAATGGCGGTGATCCGCCGCTCAAGTTCAAGGTCTCCGGGGAAGGGCGGTTCTTCGGAACGAGCGATGGTGTTGCAGTAAGGCGTGTTGAGTAAGGTGCTGACTTCCACGCCCAATGACCGGGCGTGGTCAAAGAGCCTGCGCAGAAGTTCCTTGCACCGGTCCAAACCGCCAGAGTTCCGGACACCGTCAAGGGATTCCAACCATTCTGCGGTCTCTATTCGATCGCTATCCGCCGTCAGTGAGGCTTGAATGAAAATGTTAAGCGGGCCCGCCGCAGTAGCTTTGTTTGACATTTGAACCTCGCCCTCATGGTAAGCCGGGGGGTGCGGCAGCCGATTTTTTATTCACCAGTTGCAACCGCAAATTGCAGCACATTATACTAACGCCGGTATGCCATGCAGCACAATCTCCCATCAGCAGAGGCAAAACGCACAGCACGCACTAACAGCCGAATTCAGGCGAGCAAAAGGAGTTTGTATGAAGAGAAGAACATTCCTGAGGAATTCCATGGTAGGAGTTGGTGGGCTCGCGGGAATGACGTATTCGGGCGTAGGATTGGCTGAAATAAATGCGACAAACGAGCCCTCACCAGTACAGGGGAACCGGCCGGGGAATGGAGTCGGTCGACCCGTGCGAATCACCAGTATCAGTTTTCCCAACGGTTTGCCGCTGGACGAAATCGCCGGGCATGTGGACAAAGCGGGAACACCCGGCGTAGATGTCATCGCCCTGCCGGAGCTTGCCCGGGGACACAACGATGAAAGCAAAGAAGCCTTACACGGCCCCACCGTGACCCGGATGGCGACCCTGGCAAAGAAACACAATACCTACATTGTGTGCCCCATCGATCGGATGGAACAAAACCGCCGGCTCAATACCGTGGTGCTTCTGGATCGAAACGGCGAAGTGGCGTGTATCTACGACAAAGTTTTTCCGTACTGGGATGAATTTGATATTCACCCCCCTGTGGACGTCGGCGAAGACGCGCAGGTCTACCGCGCGGACTTCGGAATGCTGGGATTTGCGACCTGCTTTGACGTCAATTTCCCCGAGGTTTGGAAGCGCCTGGCGGACAAAGGCGCGGAAGTAGTGATTTGGCCGAGCGCCTATTCCGCCGGCACATCTTTGCAAGCCCACGCTCTCAATCACCATTACTACATTGTATCGGCGACTCAGATGAGCGATTGCTTTGTGTATGACATTACAGGAGAAAAGCTCTTATACAAGAAGAGCGAGAAGGTCAACGCGGCGAGCGTTACGTTGGACCTGGATCGCGGCATTTATCACATCAATTTCAATCTCGACCCGCGCGACAAGTTGCTGAAGGAACACCCGGCAGATATTGAGCAGGAAAAATGGTTGGATTCAGAGCAATGGTTTGTGCTCAAAGCCAGGCGGCCGGGAGTGAGCGCCCGCGATCTGGCCAGGCAATACGGTTTGGAAGAACTGCGCCATTACCTTGACCGCAGCCGGCGTGCCATTGACCAACGCCGCGGGTGGCAATATGAAGCCAAGGTTCTGTTCCCGGATATGGATATCGCCAGTTTGAAAGCCCTGTCCCTCCGCGCCAGGAATTCCGGGCCTGCCAAGACCAACGGCTAGTCCGGGGCGGGTCAAACGTCCACCGCCTGCGCCTCACGGACCGCACAGGGGAGAAAGGACTTTATCCCATGGGCAAAAGCCATCGTCGGGTTTCGGCGTCTATTCGGATCGGTTTGGTTTTTGTTGCCCTATGCATATTGGGGCTTCTGTCGAGCTACCGGGATGGGCGGATACGTGGGGCAGAAGAACCACAGCCGGCGTATAGGGTCTGGCTGTCGCAGCCACCATCCGACTGTCCCTTCCCCAAATCCACAGACATTACGGGCATCGGTTTCACGGGAAGGCACATTCGGTATGGGGATGCCGATACGTGGTATCCCTCGTGGGCGGCAAACGGGAATTTGTATTCGCCCTGGACGGATGGTACGGTGAATAATATTAAGTCATCTTCTGGCGGCGCAAAAGCTATAACCGGCTATGCCACCGTCATTGGCGACGATCCCCTGCACCTCACGATCACTGATGTTGGCGTTTATCCTGGCAACCCGGCCCCCTATGAAGGGCGCTACCCTTGCGGCAGTCTTGTCTACGACGGTGTCTGGTATTACGGGACCTACTGCCTCCTGGATTCAGACCATGACGCCAACAAAGGGCTCAACTGGGATATTCTGGGACCGTTTGTGGGATTCCGCTACTCCACGGACTACGGGAAAACCTGGCACGACACTCCTCACACACCAGCGAACCCACTGTTTGGAGAACCTGCCAAACCCGGTGGCAAAGTGAAGATCGGGTCTCCTCATTTTGTGGATTTTGGAAAAAACATGCAGTACTCCCCGGATGGCAATGCGTACCTGGTCGGCCATGGAGCGACTGATCCCGATCCGAAACCTCGAGAAGCTAATCTCAGTTGGATCACCGGGGACCAGATTTATTTGGCTTGGGTTAAACCCAGCATTCAGAACATGAACGATCGCGCGAAGTACGAATTCTTTGGTGGCTACGACGCCTCCGGTCACCCCATCTGGACTCATGATTTTTCCCGGATCAAACCGTTGGTGGATTGGAACAACAATTGTGGCTGTGT
>PLWR01000140.1 GCA_003165615.1 Acidobacteriota bacterium
CGCGGGTGGCCGTCTTCCCGTGCCCCGATCCCATTCCCTGACCGACTCGTTTGGAGCGCTTGTTGGCCCCCGCCGGCGGTCGAAGTGTTCCGATGTGTGTGGACATATGTCGTCAGCCTATTCTTTGCTCGCCTGCGCGGACGCGCTTCCCTCCGGCGCAGACTCGATCTTTTGATCGGCGTTGGCGGATTCACCCGTCGCTTCCGCCGTGGCCACCGGGGTGGATTCGGCGGGTGCAGCGGGCGCTGCCACCGGTACGTGAATCGTGTATTCCGGTATCGAAGCCCATGCCGGAGCCACCGGCTCAGGCACAATCTCCAGCAGGTGGGGTACCGCGGCAACGATTCCCCGAATCTGCGGGGTATCGGGGCGCACGACCGTGTGGTTCAGCTTGTTCAAACCCAAGCTCCGCACGATCGTCTTCTGGTGGTAGGTGAACCCGATCCCGCTCCTCACCCACTTAATCCAAATCATCTTGAGGGTCTTTTCCGCCACAGTCCTCAACCTCGCTAAATTTCTTCCGGACCTTTGCCACGCGTGTTGGCAACCTCTTGCAGGTCGCGCAACCGGAGCAGAGCGTCCATGGTCGCCTTCACCACATTGTGTGGATTCGTGGTACCCAGGGATTTGGTCAGCACGTTTTGAATTCCCGCCGCCTCCACCACTGCGCGTACCGCGCCCCCGGCGATCACTCCCGTTCCAGGCGGCGCCGGCTTCAGCAACACTCTGCCTGCCCCGTAATGGCCGGTGACGGTATGGGGAATCGAACCGTGCGAAATGTTCACTTTATTCAGCGATTTCTTCGCCGACTCGATCCCTTTGCGAATTGCCATGGGCACTTCGCGTGCCTTGCCGGAACCATAACCGACAATGCCGGCGCCGTCACCCACGACGACCAGCGCCGCAAAACTCAGGTTCTTTCCGCCTTTGACAACCTTGGTGACGCGATTGATCGCGATCACCTGGTCTTTGAGCTGCAACGAGTTCGGGTCAATCCGATTGGACAAATCTTCCTCCCGCCCTATCCCCTAGAATTTCAGCCCCGCCGCGCGAGCAGCGTCGGCCAGTGCTTTGACGCGCCCGTGATAGGCATAGCCGCCCCGGTCAAATACCACGCCAGGAATTCCCGCAGCGATGGCGCGTTGGGCCAGAATCTGCCCCACGACCTTGGCAGCGGCAATGTTCCCGCCATTCTTGAGCGTCTTGCGCACTTCCTTGTCGCGCGTTGACGCTGCAATCAGGGTGTGACCGCTGGTGTCGTCTACTACCTGGGCGTAAAGATGATTGAGCGACCGAAAAACATTTAAGCGTGGCGACTGGGCCCGTCCGCTCACCCGGGCGCGGATTCGCACGTGAATCCGGCGGCGCGCCACGTCTTTGGAAACCATCTGTAACATCAGAAACTCTCCGCTTTCCTAAGCCTTAAACTAACCTGCCTTGCCTCCACCAGCAGCCGCCGCAGCCTTGCCGACCTTCTTCTTCAGGCGCTCGCTGGTGTAACGGACACCTTTGTTCTTGTACGGATCGGGAGGCCGCAAGCTGCGAATCTTCGCGGACACATGCCCCACCAGTTGTTTGTCCGCACCGCTGACGATGAGGTGCGTTTGCTTCTCCACGGTGATGGCAACTCCGTCGGGAACCGGGAACTCGATAGGATGCGAATAACCCAGAGTGAAGGTCACCGACTTGCCCTTGGACTCGGCCCGATAGCCGATGCCCACGATGTCGAGGTGCTTTTGAAAGCCCTCGGCCACGCCATGAACGGCATTCGCGAGCAGGCTGCGGGCCAGTCCATGCAATGCCGCCTGGTTGTCCGTATCACGCTTCAGGAGCAAATGGCCGTCCTGCTTTTCAAGCTGGACTCCATGAGGTAGAGGAATCCGTAAAGTTCCCTTGGGCCCCTTCACCGCCAGCGACGATCCCTCCGTCTGTACGGTGACTCCCTTAGGCAGAGCAATTATCTTTCGTCCTATTCTCGACATAGTAGCATCACGTTCCGTCTGTCAGTTCGGGGGCTCGGAAATCGAACCGCCGGCTTTCTTTCCCCGCTTCGGACTCCGGACTTCGGACTCCGGACTTACCCTTAGGACACGCTACAGAGCACTTCCCCACCCACGCCCGCCTTGCGGGCGGCCTTACCGGTCAGCACGCCACGCGGCGTCGTGAGGATACTCACTCCCAGTCCGCCCAGGATACGGGGAACGGATTGCGAGCCCACGTAGACGCGGCGGCCGGGCTTTGAGACTCGGTCGATGCTGGCGATGGCGTTGGTGCCATCGGTCGCATACTTCAGAAATACCTTCAAGACTTTCTTCTTGCCTTCGTCGCCCACCTTGAAGTTGCTGATGTAGCCTTCTTCCTTCAGGATGCGCGCCACCTCGACTTTGAGCTTCGAGGAAGGCATATCCACCCGCGGATGACGCGCTTGAATCCCATTACGGATTCGGGTGAGCATATCGGCGATGGGATCAGTGACGGCTGACATAATTCTCCCGATTCTTGCGTTGGCTGAGCTTCTCGCTCAGCGTTACCAGCTTGATTTAGTGACGCCGGGGATATCCCCGCGCAGCGCCAACTCCCGAAAATGGAGACGGCACATATCGAACTTTCCGAGGTAACCGCGGGGCCGCCCGCAAATCCGACAGCGATTCCGATGCCGAATCTTGAACTTCGGCTTCTTGCGCAATTTGGCCATCATGGAAGTGCGTGCCACGTTTTACCCCCCTGCCTTTTCGCTGGTCTGTGCCGGCGCCGCGGCCTGACGGCGTTGCGCTTCCCCTCGGAAGGGCATCCCCATGTGCCGCAGTAGCGCCAGGGCCTCAGCATCGGTTCTGGCATCGGTTACGATCGTAATATTCATGCCCTTGGTCTTATCAACCTTGGCGTAATCAATTTCCGGAAAGACCAACTGATCTCGCAATCCCAGCGTGTAGTTCCCCCGGCCGTCGAAGGCGCGCGTGGAGACGCCGCGAAAATCGCGTACGCGCGGCATGGCGACGTTGGTCAGCCGGTCGAAGAATTCGTACATGCGGTCGCCCCGCAAGGTCACCATCGCCCCGATGGGCATGTTCTTCCGCAGCTTGAAATTGGCGATCGACTTCCGCGCCCGCGTAATCACCGGCTTTTGTCCGGTAATCTGCCCCAGTTCATGGGCGGCCGAATCGAGCAACTTGGCGTTCTGGATGGCTTCCCCCAGGCCCATGTTGACAATGATCTTCCGCAAGCGCGGAACGGCGTTCGCGTTGGCGTAGCTGAATTCCTTCACCAAGGTCGGCACGACTTCCTTTTGGTATCTCTCTTTCAGTCTCGGAACCATGTTACTTTCGTTCCTCCCGGCCTCTACTTATCCAGAGATTTTTCGCACTTGGCGCAGATGCGCACTTTCTTGCCTTCCGCCATCTGGCGGTGCTGGATCCGGGTGGGCCCGCATTCACTGCAAACCAGCGCCACGTTGGAAACGTGGATGGGGCCTTCCTTCTCCAGAATTCCGCCGCGAATCTGTTTGGCGGGGTTGGGCCGCACGTGGCGTTTTACCATATTCACGTGCTCGACGTAGATCCTCGATTTGGCGGGCTCGACTTCCAGGACCCTTCCTCGTGTCGGTTGCCCGGAAGGCCCCCGGCTTCGCCCCGCCATCACTTGCACGATGTCGTTCTTACGGATATCCATTGAAAATCCCCTTACAGAACCTCGGGCGCCAAAGAAACAATCTTCAGGAATTTCTTCTCGCGCAGTTCGCGGGCCACCGGCCCGAAGACGCGTGTCCCCACCGGCTCGTTGGCGTCAGTGATCAGCACCGCGGCATTCTCATCGAAGCGGATATAGCTGCCATCGCGCCGCCGCTGTTCCTTCCGCATCCGGACGATCACGCATTTCACAACCTTGCCCTTGGGAATGGCGCTGTCAGGCGCCGCCTCTTTGACCGCGGCGGTAATGATGTCGCCCAGGCCCGCCTGTAACCCCACATCGCCGCCCAGGGGCAGGATGCAGGAAAGCTTGCGGGCTCCAGAATTGTCCGCCACCTGGAGAATCGTCCGCATCCCGATCATACTTGCACCTCCGGTACGGGTGCGACCAGCGTCGCCTTGGCAATGATCTCCACCACCCGCCATCGCTTGCGGCTGCTCATGGGGCGCGTTTCCTCGATTCTTACCGTATCGCCCACTTTGCACTCATTCTTTTCATCGTGGGCCATAAAGTTCTTCGACCGCCGCACGACGCGTTTGTAAAGAGGGTGGGTGCCTTGCCGCTCCACGGTAATCACCACCGTCTTTTGCATCTTCGTGCTGGTGACCACCCCGACTTTTTCCTGCCGCTTTCCCTGGCTGGCGCTCTGCGCCTGTCCGACCGCTATTTCCGTCACCTTGCACCTGCTTCGGTTTTGGCGGCGCCAATCTGGCGCTCACGCCTCAATGTTTTAACTTTTGCGATTCCTTTGCGCAGCTCCCGGACGGCGGTGACATGCTCCGATTGGCCACCCGCCATCTGAAACTTCAGCCGGAAGAGTTGGTCGGAAAACTCGCGTTCGCGAGTTTTCAGCTCGGCATCGGTCCACTCCCGCATTTTCTCTGCGGGCCACTTCCATCGCTTGTCCTTTTCCAGCTTCATGAGCTCCGCTCCACGACCGGTTAAACTGACTCCGCGCGCGTTACGAACTTGGTAGGCAGGGGCAGCTTGTGGCTGGCCAGCCGCATCGCCTCGCGCGCTTCCGTTTCCGGCACGCCTTCAATTTCAAACAGCATCCGTCCCGGTTTCACCACCGCCACCCAGAACTCCGGCGCACCCTTGCCTTTTCCCATACGGGTTTCAGCGGGTTTCTTGGTCACCGGCTTATCAGGAAAAATTCGAATCCAAAGCTTACCACCGCGCTTGATGAAACGCATGATGGCGACGCGGCTGGCTTCTATCTGCCGGTCGGAAATCCAGCCTGCCTCCAGGACTTTCAACCCATAGTCCCCGAAAGACATGTCGGACCCGCGCCAGGCCTTGCCGCACATACGTCCGCGCTGTTGCTTGCGAAATTTAACTTTGCTCGGCATTAACATGAGTTCATTCTCAGTTCCTAATATTCAGCTCGCAGTTGGCGCGTCCAGACTTCTTGCTTACTCGACTGGAGTGGCAACTGGAGGCTTCTCTTGCGTCACGGGGGCGGCGGCCACGGGTTCTGCGGCGGCCTTTTTTTCCACCCGGCGATTTTTTTGTTCCAGAATTTCACCGTTGTAAATCCAGCACTTCACGCCGATCACGCCGTAGGTTGTGCGGGCTTCGGCCTGCCCGTAATCGATATCCGCCCGCAAGGTGTGCAGGGGCAGACGGCCTTGCAAATACCACTCCGACCGCGCAATTTCCGCACCGTTCAAACGGCCGCCGCAACGGACCTTGATTCCTTTGCAGCCGAATCGCAGCGCCGAATCCACCGATTTGCGCATGGCACGCCGAAAGGCAACACGCTTTTCGAGTTGGAGGCAAATCGCTTCCGCCACCAGTTGGGCATTCAATTCCGGGCGGTGAACTTCCTGAATGTTGATGGGCAGCACTTCCCGTCCCGTGCGCTTCTGAATCTCCTGCCGGAGGCGGTCAATTTCCGCACCCTTGCGGCCGATGATAATGCCCGGCCGCGCGGTGAAAATAGTTATCTTAAGCTTGTTGCCGGGGCGCTCGACTTCAATGGACGCCACACCGGCCGCGCGCAGCTGGTCTTTAAGCCGCTTCTTGAGCTTCAGATCTTCGTGGAGCAGGTCGGCGTAATCCTTCTTGGCAAACCAACGCGACTTCCACGTTTTGTTGTATCCCAGGCGGAACCCGTAAGGATGAACTTTCTGACCCACCCTATGCCTCCTTCATTTCGCCGGCGGCGCTATGCCCTGCCCCTGTGGCGAACCGTTCACACAACCCGCAGTTTATTCTCCCGGCGTTCCCACCACCACGGTGATCGAGCTGGTGCGCCGCTGGTAACGATAGGCGCGACCCATGGGAGCCGGACGGACGCGCTTTTGCCTTGGACCCTCGTTGACGAAAGCCCTGGAAACCACCAAGTCATCAACGTCCAGATTTTCTGCCTTCTGCTCGGCATTGGCAACGGCCGAGCGCAGAATCTTTTCCAGGTCATGCGTGACACGCTTCTTGGTAAAGTTCAGAATAGTCAGTGCCTCGCTGACGCTCTTGCCGCGGATCTGGTCGACGACCAACCGAGCCTTCTGCGGCGAAATTCGCATGTATTTGTAAGTCGCGCTAGCTTCCATCGATTCACCTGGATTTCGGGGTCAAAGACCCGAAAATTAGCTCCCTGCACCTGCCGAAGGCGCTGCCGGCTTTGCTCCACCGGTAACCGGCGGTGGCGCTGCCGCTGCGGCGGCTTTCTCTGCCGCGACTTTCACTCCGTGCCCCTTGAAGGTGCGGGTCGGGGAAAACTCACCCAACTTGTGTCCCACCATGTTTTCCGTGATGTACACGGGGATAAACTTCTTGCCATTATGGACGGCTACCGTGTGCCCGATCATCTCCGGCAAAATCGTGGACCGCCGCGACCAGGTCTTAACAACCTTCTTCTCGAACCGCCGGTTGAGCAGCTCGATCTTCTTCATCAAGTGATCGTCCACAAACGGACCCTTTTTCAGCGACCTTCCCAAGTTACCCTCCCTCTATTTCTTCTCGCGCCGCTTGACAATGTAACGGTCCGTAGACTTGTTGTTCCGAGTCTTGTAACCGCGCGTCGGCTGGCCCCAAGGTGTAACGGGATGGCGGCCACCGGAGGTTTTGCCTTCTCCGCCGCCCAACGGATGATCCACCGGGTTCATGGCAACGCCGCGCACGGTGGGACGGATTCCCATCCAGCGCTTGCGGCCGGCCTTGCCGATGGTAACGTTCTCGTGATCCAGGTTTCCAAGCTGCCCGATGGTGGCCACGCATTCAATGAACACTTTGCGGACTTCACCCGAAGGCAGGCGCACCTGGGCGTATTCGCCCTCTTTGGCCAGCAACTGCGCCCCGCCGCCAGCGCTGCGAACCATCTGGCCGCCTTTCCCGGGACGCAATTCAATGTTATGAATCATGGTGCCCACGGGAATGTTCTTCAGAGGCAGCGAGTTGCCCGTTACGATATCCGATTCCGGGCCGGAAACCACATGGTCTCCCACCTTCAAGCCCTGCGGATAAAGAATATAACGCTTTTCGCCATCGGCGTAGCTCAACAGGGCGATAAAGGCGGAGCGATTCGGGTCATACTCAATGGTGGCAACACGCGCGGGAATACCGGTCTTGTCGCGCTTGAAGTCAATGATCCGATAGTGGCGCTTGTGCCCGCCGCCACGGCGCCAAATCGTGGTTTCGCCTTGGTTATTCCGGCCTGAGATGCGGTTTTTCGGCTCCAAGAGAGGCTTGTGCGGCTGCGAGGTGGTGATCTCCTCAAATGTCAGGCCAGTCGCGAACCGGCGTGTTTCCGTATAGGGTCGGTAAGTTTTGATTCCCATAACCTTCATCTTCCGCGGCACGCGCCGCTTAACTCATCAAGCTCGCTTACGCTATTTCCGAATATTCCGGAATTTTCTCCCCCGACCGGAGCTTGACGTAAGCCTTTTTCCATTCCGGGCGGTGGCCAACCGTTTTTCCCCGGCGGCGCTCCTTGCCTAAAAAGGTCGAGGTATGCACCGATTCCACTTTAACTTTGAAAACAATCTGTACGGCTTCCTTAATCTCGGTTTTGGTCGCGTGCAGATCAACCTTGAAGCACAGCGTCCGATGGGCCTCTTTCACCGTTAAACTCTTTTCCGTAACGATGGGCTTCTGTAAAACCTGGTAAGGGCTCCTCTTCATCGCAGCGCCTCCTGGAGCCGTGTCAGCGCCCCCTCGGAAATCAGAAGCTGATTGTGACTCAGCACGTGGTAGGGATGCAGCTCGTGACGGCGCACCAATTCACATCCTTTAACATTCCGCGAGGAGAGTTCCAGGTTGTGGTTGGCGGCATCGTCCACCACCAGCACACCCTTCTCCAATCCCAACCTCGCGAGCGCGCCGGTAAAGCCCTTGGTCTTGGCCGCGTCCAAATTGAAGTGATCCACCACCGTCAGCTTGTGCTCCTGAAACTTCGTTGCCAAAGCCGCCCGCAAAGCCCCCCGCAGCATTCCCTTGGGAAGGTCGTAGGAGTAATCACGCGGTTGGGGGCCATGAGCAATCGACCCATGCCGCCAGAGAGAACTGCGGATGCTCCCCGCGCGGGCGCGTCCTGTTCCCTTCTGCCGCCACGGCTTCTTGCCGCCGCCTCGCACTTCACCGCGGCTCTTGGTAGCGTGGGTGCCGCTACGCTGGCTGGCCAGATATTGCTTGACCGATTCCCAAAGCAGACTCTGGTTGGGCTTCGCGCCGAAAATTTCGTCGGCGATCTGGAAATCCCTCAATGTCTGCCCTTCAAGATTCTTGACTTCAACAGTTGCCATGTTCGTCCTTCTGCCAACGGCTTTCTGCCTACTACTTTCTGCTTAGTGCCTACGGCTACTTATGGGGGGCCTTGGCCTTGTGCACAACCACGTAGCCGCCCTGCGGACCGGGGACCGATCCCTCCACCAGAAGCGTGTTGTCATCCGCCAGCACTTGGACCACCCGCAGATTCCGCGTGGTCACCTGAACGTTGCCCATATGCCCGGCGGCGCGCATCCCCTTGGTAACCCGCGAGGGGAACGCCGATGCGCCGATCGAGCCGGGAGCGCGATGAAACATGGAACCGTGCGCCCCACCGCCTCCACCAAAGTGGTGCCGTTTATGGACTCCCGCAAATCCGCGCCCTTTGGAGGTGCCGACAACGTCCACCAGGTCGTTGACGGCAAAGAGATCCACTAAAACCTTGTCGCCGATTTTTACGTCGCCGCCGTCCTGCGCCAGGCGCACCTCGCGGAGGAAACGCACGGGATTCGCCCCCGCCTTCTTGAAGTGTCCCTCCTGGGGCTTCTTGACTCGCCGGGGGGGAGGCACTTCCACCAGTCCCAGTTGCGCGGCATCGTAGCCGTCGGCGAGCGAAGTCTTGCGCTGCACTACCACGCAAGGACCCGCCTTCAAAACCGTCACCGGAATCACGTCGCCGTTTTCAGCGAAAACCTGCGTCATGCCGAGTTTCTTACCGAGTATCGCATTTACCATGTTCATCACTTGTCAGTTGCCCGAGGTCTGTGGTCCGTGGTCCGCTGCAACGAAAATCCGGCAACTGCCAACGGACGACTGACAACGGACATCCTTACTTCGTGTGTTCCTTCCCAAACGCCTTGATTTCGATGTCCA
>PLWR01000742.1 GCA_003165615.1 Acidobacteriota bacterium
AGCAGGTTCCTGAGTCCGCCGGCGAACTGGTCGCTTCAAGTGGCGAAATCCTGGGCCACCACGAAGGGATCTCCAACTTTACCGTGGGCCAGCGTAAGGGACTGGGCGTCAGCTCTCCCTCGCCGCNNGCCCGCCGCCTCAACTGGATCAGCATTCCCGCGCTGACCGCCCCCATGCGCGTGCAAATCAAGATTCGCCATCGCCACGACCCCGCCTGGGCTCTGCTCACACCAGCCGGACCAGACGAAGTGGCCGCCACATTCGACGAACCCCAGCGCGCTGTCACCCCCGGCCAGTCAGCTGTCTTCTATGACGGCGACGAGGTAGTTGGCGGCGGATGGATTGTGTAGTCATCCTGTGATCAAACTCCCGCACGAAATGGTCTAAACTCAAGCGGGGAGCGACGGAATGAAGCCGCCGATTCGGCCATTGGCAATTCTCACTTTACTTTTTCTTGCCTGGCAAGCTTCGTCAAGCGCCCAGGCAGTCAGCTCCCAGCCGCTAAACGCCAGCGTCTCCGATTACGGCACCACCTTCATCTTCAGCCCCCCGCCCATCTGCCCCAAATGCCTGGAAACCGAACTGTGTTTTCAGTCGCTGAGCGACGGCCGCTACGTTCCTTCGGTCATAACCGTCGCGCCCTTCAAAACGCAGACGGATTTCAGCGTGCTGGTCAACCTGATTGATTCGGAATCGCCCGGCAGTGATCGAACCACGAACTTTGGCAACCGCTTCGATTTTGTCGCCCGGCAGCAAGTGCTTGCCAAGGTCGGTTTCACGCTGGTTCTGGCGCCCCGTGGGACCATCTTCACCCGCTGCGCCGACGGAGGCCGAGCGGGCGCGACCGCCGCTCCGCAGTATTCCTGGGGAAGAAATCTGACTGCGGCGAATTTTACCTGGACAGGTGGAATCGGCACGTCGGCGGCAAATCCAAGCTCCGACTATGTGGGCTCATTCGATTATTTCCGCACGCTCGAGAAAAAAGGCACCGCATTCTTTCTCGGCTTTCAGCACGAAGTCACAGCCAGCCTGCAAACGGCGGGAACTGAAGAGGGCATGATCATCCCCTTCCGCAACGGCCAGATAGAGATTGAGGCGGCGCAACTCGACCTCAACGTTTCGCCGCAATGGCAATTTCAAACCCGCGCCATCGTTAATTGGGGAAAAATATTTTCGCGAAGATAGTCGCGGACGGTTTGGCGCCGGTCTCCTGACCGGCTGTCGTGTGGGCGTCTACGCCCGCAAGCGCATCCGCCACTTTGACCAACATTTTTTGAAAGAAGCCGCTTCTAAAATTTGAGGTCCCCGCTAACAACAGTAAAGATGCTTTAATCAGCGGGTGAATCGCTTAAATGAACGGATCCTCGTCCATGGGATGGCGCAAGTCCCCGAGATCTTCGGGTGGCGGAGGCCGCCGAAACGCCCCATCGGCGGAGCGCAGCGATTCAACGACTGCTTTGACCGAGGCCAAAACTCCCTTAAGCTGACGTGCGGGCTTGCCCACAGCATCGGTCAAAAAATTTGCCGCGCGGTCCACGCCATCCAGAACGCTTGACAGCATCGCATCCACCCGGCTGCTCTGTTTGCGCAGGCGTTCAAGCATATCTTTGGCTGTGGTTTCCACCTGCACTGTTTGCTCACGCAACCCGTGCGCCATGGTCGCCACATCAAAGACCGTCGATTCCACATAAGGAGTCACGCGGGTCATAAGTTCCCGCGTGTTGTAGATGATCGGCATCGCCGCGGAGCGAATCTCCTCGACTTGCTCCTTCAGGGAGCGGGCAGCCTTGCGTACGGAGAGAAAGATTGCCAGCAGAATAAAAGCCTGCAGCAGCACTGCCAGCGCCGTGACGGCGACTATAGCCAGCATGATTGTCTGATTGTCTAAATTCGGCATCGCAGTGTTCTCGCGCAGCTCAACTGCGTACTCCAGGGAAAAAACGACGCTTGCATCGCGCCTCCATGCAGGAGGAAGCGCTCAGTCCTGAACCGGCGCGCGCCGCATTCAGCCACTCGCGCGCTCAACTCAGGTACGATTAATCGGGCAACAGGATGCTGGACCGAATTGCACACCGGGGAAGACGGCTGCTCAGCTCTAGGCCGGCTCGTCGGTGTTCGCCCTGTAGGCCTGGCGTCCCGCGTCCACGGCCGCGCTCACGCGTGTGGTCTGGTCGGTGACGAGGTTCTTGCCCCGCTCTACAAACTCTTCCCACTGTGCACGTCCGCGATCGACCACATCGCGTCCGCGATCCACGTACTCGCCCACCTGCTCCTTGCCCTTGTCCACCAGGACGCCTACCTGATCGGCGACCTGCTGGCCGCGGTTGCGCAGATACTCCGTGCCCTCGCGGGCGCCGCTTGCCAGACTCTCACGCGTCTCACGGCCGCTCTTGGGAGCATATAGAATCCCCACCAGAGCGCCCACGCCCAACCCAGCTAAAAACCATGCCAGGCCTACTGCCTTGTTTTCCTCTGCCATAACCAAGACTCCTTTCGCTCAACCTTAAAAATGCCTGAACGTATCAAAAACTTTCCGCTGTAAAGCTACTTCACTTCGTCTGCTCAAGCCTGCCTGAAAGGCTAGCGCGCGCAAGTCCGAAGAGAATTTCCGCTGTGGCCTCTTCGCATTGGACGCTGGCTGCGAGCCGAAGTTGCAAGGCCTTTCCGGCAAAGCCGGTAACCTGCTCCCCATCAATACAATACAGCAAATTACTCCTGCTTCATCCAGTCTTTTGCAAGCAGATAAAAGAAATTTTGACGGCAGCAGCTCCATTCCAGTCCCCAAAAGCGGCAAACATCAGGCCCCGCAAGTCCTTTCGCTTGCATCTGATCTCTGTCAGCGCGCGGGCCACTCTTCCACCACGATGCCCAAATCGTTCAGCAACTGGATGGCGGCTTCCACGTTTTGGCGTACTTTAGGGCGGTCTTTGCGGCTGGCCAATGGCGACTCCGCAACGGCAATCACGCGGCCGTAGCGCCAGGCGCCGGGAGGCAGCGCGGCGATCGCCTCGGCCAGGTCCCCGGGGCGCAATTGCATCTCCTGGCGGCGGGCCGCTTCAGGACGCAGCATGCTTCCCTGCCCTATGCTGCTGGGGTTGGCGTCGGTCATGGTCACACGTAGATTAAGAGTGGCGGCATCCACCGACAGAAATGGATTGACCCAGGCGCCGGGCTCATGCACATCCACGTATAGGCTCTTGGTGGGCAACGGAATGCGCGCCAACTCAGACCGTTGCTGCTCGCGCACTGTGGCCGAAGCCTGGGCGGCAACCTCAGCCTGATGCTCCGCTTTGACCGCATCCTGGGCTACCCCAACCACCGTCTGCTCTTCCTTGTGGCAAGCAATAAGGGCCACGGCCAGCAACAGGGCCATGCCTGAGAATCCACCGGCTCTTGAACGCTGAATCACCCTCCAAGAATAACAGGACGGGGATAGTGGACCGGCCAGGTGGCGCAGGCTGTCGGAGACGGCCAGTGGAAAAATGGTAACCATCCCTGCCCGGCTTCTAACTGCGCGTTTGCATTTTGAGTCATTGGTACTCTATCGGGAACTTGCGCACGCCACCGGCATAGATTGGAATAATTCGGTCTTAATCTATTAAAAAACCTGCATATGGATTCTCAAGTAGATGTATCCTTTGTTAAAGTTATCTGGTGGCAATTCCTGAACACGGGTTGGTTTTTCTGCTCGTTCAGCTTGCTTGATTTGGAGGATATGCGCGTGAAGTCTCTAGGATTAAAGACTTTGAGTTTGATGATTGCCCTGGCAATCCTTGCATCGGCGCCAGTTGTCCTGCGAGCCCAGGTCAAAGCTGTGTCGGCCGAGAAAACCGCTGCGAGCACTCTACCGTCCCAATGGGACATTTTTGTAGGTTATAGTTACCTCTCGCCGCATGGAACGGCGCAAGGCTATCCCTACCAGAACATCGTCTATGGCGGTGTGTCCAGCATTGCCCGCTATTTCAATAGGTATGTGGGCCTGCAGTTCGAGGGCGACTGGCACGATCAATCCCAGGATTGGCCCCCCAACTCCAACAACAAAACGGACAATTCGAACGATGATTTCGCCAATGGATCGGGTGGCTTGATCCTCCGCTATCCCGCCGGCAATTTCACGCCGTGGGCCCATGCTCTCTTCGGCGGCGAGCGGGTTGGCAGTCTCTATCAACCCGATACCTGGGGCTGGGCGGCGACAGTCGGAGGCGGACTGGACTACAGCACGCCGTGGCTGCACCATCATCTGGCTATTCGCCTGGTCCAGGCGGATTATCAGTATGCCAGCATACCTTTTGCGCCTGATTTCGGTGGCGCCAGCTCGTTCAATATTGCGCGCCTGAGCGGCGGCGTTGTCTTCCACATCGGTTCCATCGCACCGCCGGCGCAGGTATCGCTGGCATGCTCGCCCAACCCGGTTTCCGTCTACCCCGGCGACCTGGTCACGGTGACAGCAACGACGGGATCGCTCGACCCCAAACTGCACGCGGTTTATTCCTGGTCCGGAAGCGGTGTAAAGGGCAGCGATACCACGGCCACCGTGGCCACCGATTCTCTGCCCGCGGGAACCTATACGGTGAAGGGTACCGTAAAGGAAGGCAAGTCCGGCAAGGAAGGCGCAAAGCCATGGGAGACGGCAGAATGTTCGGCCATCTTCACGGTCAAGCCCTTCGAGCCGCCAACCATCAGTTGCACACCCAACCCCGCCACCATCAAGCCGGGCGACAGCAGCACCATTACCACAGCCGCGGTCAGCCCGCAGAACCGTCCGCTTACCTATAGCTACTCGGCTTCGTCCGGCAGCATAAGCGGCACCAGCGCCACGGCGGAGTTCAATTCTGCGGGCGCTCCGACCGGCGCAGTGGGAATCACTTGCAATGTTGCGGATGACAAAGGTGGTAACGCAACTGCGAACACCATAGTAACCATCGTGGTGCCGTATGTGGCCCCGGCTCCCCGCTCTCAGGCACTGTGCTCTCTCTCCTTCGAGAAGAACAAGCAGCAACCTGCGCGGGTGGACAACGTTGCCAAGGCCTGCCTGGACGAAGTTGCGCTCGACCTGCTGAAACAGCCGGATGCGAAGGTTGTGGTTGTGGGCGAGGCAACCGTCTTGGAGAAGACTCCGAGGAAGGGACACAAGCATACTGTGAACCTGGCCGCCCAGCGCGCCGTCAATGCCAAGCAGTACCTGGTGACGGAGAAGGGTATTGACGCTACGCGCGTAAGCGTCGTCACCGGCGCCACGGATAGCCAGACGGCGCAAAACTACCTGGTGCCCTCCGGAGCCGACTTCGCAACCGACGTGACTGGAACAGCCCCGGTGGATGAGACCGTGGTGAAGCCGAATGCGGTGAAAAAGCACATAAGCCCCAGGCCCGCGCACAAGAAACCCGCCGCTCCCGCCAAGCCCGCGCAGTAGCCTCCCCGGCCTGCGCAGGCGGCAATCTTCACTTTGTCAAGCCTTCCGGCAATCCCGGAAGGCTTGGCGATGCGCGGCTCGAAGAGTTTTCCTGTAAACCTTCTAACCTGACCGGCATATTGGCTCTATTCATGCAGATGCTGAGCAGTTTCGTGCGACCGTCGTCGGCGTCGATTCCACCAGGGACAGGTTCTACTTATTGGCTGCCGTGAGCGGTAAGAATCTCCTCTATGGAATCACAGACGATTCGGCGCATCCGTATCTGCGATTATCGTGTGGTCTACATGATCGATGAGAAAATTATAGAAAATGGAAGTGACGCGCATTGCACACCGGAGAAATACATATTGATAGGAGTTTTTGAGGAACCGAAAACATAACCTGTTGACTTCCCGATGAACCCAACAGTAGACTCTGCCTACGAACGTTCGAAAGCGCACCCTCCGCAACAGAGCTTGGAGGTCCACATGAATGCAAAACGCCTCACCCATGAAGATTTGAAGCAGTATCGGGTGGATGGATATCTATTGGTTCACGGAATGTTGAGCGGGGAGGAAGTAGAACTCCTCGGCCGCACCGCGCGGCAGGATAGAGTTCTCGACCAGCATGCCCAGGGACGCGCCGACGGCGAGGGCGGAACGGTTCGGCTTTCGCTGTGGAACCACCCCACTGACACCATCTACGGCGCCATCGCCCGCTCTGAATCCATGGTTACGCACGCCGAACAGATCCTCGAGGGTGAGGTCTACCACTACCACTCCAAGATGATTATGAAAGACGCCAAGGTGGGCGGCGCGTGGGCATGGCACCAGGACTATGGCTACTGGTATCAGAACGGAGTCCTCTTTCCGCTGCTTACCAGCGCCTTCATCGCCGTCGATCCAGCCACACGGCAGAACGGCTGCCTGCAGGTGATTCGCGGCTCCCATCATGCCGGGCGCATTGAGCATGTGCTGACCGGCGACCAGGCCGGAGCCGACCAGGAGCGCGTGGAAAAACTGCTGGAGCGCCAGGAACTCGTTTACGTTGAGATGGAGCCGGGCGACACGCTCTTCTTTCACGCCAATCTGCTCCACCGCTCTGACCAGAACCACTCCGACCATCCGCGCTGGTCCATGATCGTCTGCTACAACGCGGCCAGAAACAATCCCTACAAAGAGTCGCACCATCCCCGCTACACGCCTCTCAATAAGCTCCCCGACTCGGCCATTCTCGAAGTGGGCGCTCGCCGCTTCGGCGTGGAAAGTGAAGACGCCGGATTCCTTGACATCAGTGAAGATCACAGCGCAGTCAGCCTGAGGAAGTCATGACCAATCCCGCCACGCACAGCCTCGGCTGTTACATGAACCTTGGTTCGCTCGAAGCGTCCGTTCGTACCTCGGACGCATCCTTTCACGCCATCCGCGAAGCCGGATACGACGGAGTTCAGTTTGGCGATTTTCCGACTATAGACCGGGTGAAAGCCGCGCACGCTCTCGGCCTGGGCGTCTGCGGCAGCGGAAGAATCAACGCGCCCGCGGAAGCGTCTCCACTCGCGCAGAAGGGCATGGACAGCGGCTTCGAGTGCCTCACCGTGCATGTGGGATGGGGCACCGAGGACGATCCCGAAGTCGATCGGCTGGCCGCCTCCGTCATTGAAGCTTCTCAGAAGCATCGCATTCCACTCTACGTTGAAACCCATCGCGCCACCATTCTCCAGGACTTTTGGCGCGCCGTTCAGTTGGTCAAGCGCTTTCCTGAGCTTGAAATCAATTGCGATTTTTCGCATTGGTACACGGGACAGGAGATGGTCTATGGAGGCATTGAGAAGAAGATTGAATTCATTCGTCCGGTGATTGAGCGTATGGGATTCATTCACGCCCGCATCGGAAATCCAGGTTGTATTCAAGTCGACATAGGCGATGGAGATTCCGCCAGTCGCCCCTACGTCGGTCATTTCTGTACCGTATGGACGCAGGTCTTCGCCGCCTATCTCAGCAAGCCGGCAACGCACCGTTTCTGCTTCGCCACCGAGCTACTCGGCCCGGAGATCTACTACGCGCGCACCTTCAATGGAAAAGAAGAAAGCAACCGCTGGGAGCAGGCGCTGGTTCTGGTCAAGCTGGCCAAGCAATGTTTTAGCAAAGCGCGGAGTCAGGCGTAAGCGGCGATCAGCAAATACCCCTCACGCTTCCACCGGCAACTCCGCCGCCAGAATATTCATCGGCGTAAGCCCGCGCTGACGCAGTGCGCGCAAGCTCAGCGAGTCGTGGCGCTTAGCCAGCCGCCGGCCGTTATGGTCCACCACCAACCGGCAGTGGTACCAGCGGGGATTCTGGTATCCCAGTGCGCGATTAAGCAGAATTTGCCGTGCGGTGGACTTCAGCAGGTCCGCCCCGCNNACACCACAAAATCCCCAAAATCCTCCCCGGCCACAAAGCGCTGCCGCCCCAGATTCTGGTCCTCAAACTCCACCACTTCGCCGTCCTGCACGCGGAAACGCCAGTTGATCCCATCCGGCGACTCAATCTCGCTTGTAGTGGGCCCGGGCAGTTGCGGAATGT
>PLWR01000743.1 GCA_003165615.1 Acidobacteriota bacterium
GCGCGATGGCGCTGCAAATCACAAACCTCGACAATCAAACCAAGCAGTGGGGCGTGGAAAATCTTGAGCTGTCCCGCAAGAGCGCCCAATACGCCCGCTTGAAGGCCAAGTCAGACCGCATTCAATCCCTTTACGATTCCCTGCTCGCCTCGTTGGAAACCTTGGACATCAACAAGGACATCAGCCCGGAAAGCGTCACCGTTTACCAGCCGGCCAGCGACACGCTTCCCGACGATACGCTGCTCAAGAAAGGGATGATCGTGGCGGGCATCCTCGGCCTCGTTCTGGGCATGGTCATGCTGCTCCTTTTGGACCGGCTGGATGACCGCCTGAACAGCTTCACGGAATTGGAGGAGCTGTTTGATGAAGACGTGCTCGGCCAGATTCCGCGCGAGCGCAAACCGCCCCGCGGCGGCATCCTGCCGTTCGTTCAAGCCAACGATGAACGGCATCCGTTCGTGGAGTCGTATCGCAATCTCCGCTCCTCCCTTCTTTTCATGGCGCAAACCGGCACGCGCCCTCACACGCTGCTCATCACAAGTTCCGTCCCCAGCGACGGCAAGTCTGTCACGGCGGCCAATCTGGCCATCACACTGGCCATGGGCGGCGCCCGCGTCCTGCTGGTGGACGCGGACCTGCGCAAGGGCACATTGCACACCCGGTTTGAAATCAAGGCCGACGCCGGACTTTCCGAGGCGCTCTCCCAGGGAATAGACTGGCGCACCCTGGTCAAGGAAACGCCCGTGACTAACCTCCGGCTGCTCCCGCGCGGCACGACCACGCAGCGTTCCGGCGAGTTGTTCCTCGGACCGGTCATGGAGAAATTCCTTCTGGATTCCAACAAGGAATACGATTACGTCCTGATTGACACCGCGCCGGTAATGGCGGCGGACGACGTGACAAGCCTGGCACCGCGGGTGGACGGCGTGATCTTCGTGATTCGCGCCGAACACACCTCGGCCAGGGTGGCGCGTGCGGCGCTCGACATGCTCTATCAGCGCAAATCGCGCATCCTCGGCCTGGTGTTCAATTCCGTGCGGACCAGCGGCAGCGATTATTACCATTATTACCGTTACCGGGATTACTACAAAGCCGAACCGGCCAAGCCGGCCAAGTAAGGCATTTGCGCGGCCGGGATTTATTCCCGCAAACGATTGTGGCTGAAAACGAAAATCCGGTGACTTCGCCTCATGCCGGCGGCGGTGTCCTGTGGTTTTGCCTCAAGTCGCAACCCAAGCACGAGCACATCGCGGCGGCGCATCTCCGGCAAAACAGCACGGTCGAGGTCTTCCTGCCGCGCATCCGTTTCAAACGCGCCACGCGGCAGGGAACAGTCTGGGCGACGGAGGCGCTCTTTCCCGGTTATTTATTTGCGCGGTTTGACTGGGAGTCCTCCCTGCGCCTGGTGCAATCCTCCCGCAGCGTGCGCGGCGTGGTTCATTTTGGCGAACGCTGGGCCGCCATTCCGGAGCAGGTCATCCGCGAATTGCAGCAAGCCGTCGGCGCGACCGGGCTGCGCGTCATCCCGGAGGAATTCACTCCCGGCGACGAGGTGAAAATCACCGGGGGCGTGATGCACGACCTGCGCGCCGTGGTCACGCGCATCCTGCCGGGACGGAAACGCGTCGCGGTGCTGATGGAATTTTTGGGGCGGCAGACGATGATCGAATTGCCGCCGCATTTCCTGGTCAAGGAAGGCGGCGAACGCGCGGCGGTATTCAAGGGAGATGGCAGATAGGATATGGAATTTCGGAAAACGCATTGAAGGCGAAATCCCCATTGCCATCTCCCATCCTCCATCTGCCAATATGGGCATCCCGCGCGGGCGCAATGCCTGTTCGCAAGCCCGCTGTTACGATTTATTCCAATGTTCTTTTGCGACTTGCCTCCATTCAACTGCTTCGTTAAGCTCCGCTGGAGGTAAGTCGGGTGGTGGCAGCTTTATTAGATCGGTGATGCCCCGGTATGTCCATGGAGTCTGAAAACCCAGAATCGAAGCCTCCCCACAGCAGCAAGGGGGATGGTTCTTCGCATCGGCATGGACAGTGGCGGTTGGGTTTGCGGCTGCGCCGGATTTTCAGCCGCGTGGCATCAGGGTTGCATGATTTTTGTTTTCCCCTTTCCGAAAGGTCGCATGGCTATTCTGGGTATTCTTATTCCAGGCCGGCACGCCAGAACCGGGTGAAGTGGTTGTGGCGGCGTTTACGGCGTCTGGTCAGAAAATCATTTGTGGGTTCGACGGTCAGCACGCTGAAGGCCCGGTGGTATGACTGGTGGCATCCTGTTTCCGACGAGGGGGGAGCATATTATTTGTCCTACCATTCTTCCTACCACGGAGGAGTCCGCCGTCACCGGCTGGTTCGGGACTGGCACCGGCTGAAACGATTCGTGCGCCGCTCGTTTGTTGGCCGCGCTTACAAGGCCCTGGCAAGCCGTTTCTATGATTGGTGGTATCCCGTCACCCATAAGACAAACAAGTCTCCGACCTATGGTTATGGTTATGGTTATGGT
>PLWR01000071.1 GCA_003165615.1 Acidobacteriota bacterium
GGTCGTTGGCATCGCCCCCGTTCACGGTGAAATTGTTGGCGCGCCCCCGGCCACCATTCACGGAGACCACACCTGCCTGGTCGCTGCCGTAGAACAGGTCGGAGCCCAATTGCGACTGCACTCCGGGCTGCAACTGAAGCAACTGGTAAGTGTCGCGCGCGTTCAGGGGAAGCTGCGTCACCTCGCGGTCAGACACCACGGCGCCCATTTGCGTGTTGGTAGTTTCCACCAGCGGCGCCTCGGCCTCCGCGGTGACCACTTGCGCCAGCGTGCCCAGTTCCAGGCCCACGTTGACCAGCGTCACGTGGCCGATTCGGACTTCCACCCCGGATTGCCGGTACTCCTGAAACCCCGGAGCCCTCACCTCAACCGTGTATTCGCCCACCGGGAGCGTGGGGAAAACATAGACGCCCTCGGCATTGGTCTGGGTGGCGCGGGCAACATTCGCCTGCGTCAGAATCGCCGAAACTTGCGCCCCGGGAATAACCGCGCCCGAAGGGTCCGCCACCGTGCCGCGAATCGTGCCCGTCGTCTGCGCCCAAAGGCCTCCGGCAGGCGTGAAAATCAACACGTTGAGAAGAAGAAGGCGGTGAAGCAAGTATTTGTTCAACCTGGTTTCTCCGTAGGCCGGGCAGCTCGGGGAGATTTGCGATGACTCTGTGCTGTCGGCCGGTGTGTTATCGCGTAACATGCGGCGAATCTCGAAGCTTGTCAAGAAAAAATCCACGCTTCGGGCGTCGCAAAGAGATTTTTTTTCGCGAGAGAGATTTCAAACCACTCGTTGGGCCTCCGACGTTAATGGCGATGAAGCAGGCAGCCAGTCAGCGCATTTCTGACTGTGGTTCTTCTTTTAATGGCGAAGACATGCCCTGGGGTATCGGGGATGGAAAAAGCCCACGGACAGGACGGCACTGACCGCGGCTACGCACTGCGCGTTACGGTGATGCTATTGCGGCGCGCTTTGGCGGAAGGATATGTCAAATTCCCGATGTTTGCATATTTCGGAGTACTCGTCTGTGTGGCACTTGTTGCCTCGATTCCTGTGCTCTTTGCCGTTGGGGAGAAAGTGACGGGCAGGGCGGCGGCCTAACCAGGGGGATCCACCATGTCGTGACGCCGACTGAAAAAGGCTTTATTCTGACTAGCCACATCAAAAGTAGGACCAACAAAGGAGGCACGCAATGGGAATGCCGGTAACGACGACGTTTACGATTGAGGGTTTCAAAATTCGCGAATACAAGGGGTTGGTGCGGGGGATTATCGTAAGGTCCCCGACGATTGTGCAAGGAATTATTGGCGGCCTCAAGAACATCATTGGCGGCAGGATTGGCGCGTATACGGAGATGTGCGAACAAGCGCGCCAGCAAGCCTACGATCTGCTCATCCAGCACGCCACGGAAGTGGGCGCCAATGCCGTGGTGGGCGTGCGCTACGACGCATCGGAAGTGGCAAGCAAAATGTCGGCGACGGAGGTTATTTGCTACGGCACGGCGGTGGTCATCGAGAAAGGGTAGCTAAAGTTTAAAGTGTGAAGGGTAAAGGGTAAAGGATCAACGCAGGTAGCCAGTTTATGGCACGATGGGACAATGCTTATACGGAAATCGAGATCAATATGGACAGCGCGAGGATGCTCGTAATCGGGGCCGGTTGGCATTGTAGCCAGGCGCCCGACGAAATGCGCCAGCTTGCCATGGAACTCCAGGCCTTGGCGGATCAGGCTGGCCTTCCCGTCCCCGCGATCAGGAAAGTACTGGGGCTGGGCTAAAGCGGGTTGCCCCAATTAGTGCAGTTCTGACCATGGGTTCCTCCCTTTGATAGCGATAGGATAGCATAATGGAAAAAGGCACAATGGCGGGCCCCCAACGTTATCGGGACACGTTCCGTCCGCCTCTACAAAAACCATTACGGGGCCCTCCGGTGGGTCCAGAAGCCCCGCTTTTCGCAATGAATTTGACCCGCGTCAAGACCGTGAAGTGCCGCGAGCCGCGTCATTATTGGCCGCGCGATTTTCTTTTGACAAACAATTCCCGCGCCCAATATAATTCGTAAGTTCTGGGACATATTCTTTTTCTATGCAAAGTGAACATGACGGTAGTGAGCCACAAATCACTGTGCTCCCTACGGATTTAGTGCCTAGGTTTTTGCTTTGGGTAACAATATTCATTATTCACTTGGCTGGCGTCGAGGCCGGCTCAAATCTCTTCCATTTCCCAGCGTTCATTCCCGGGAGGCGTGAGTGTGCATCGTCCGGCGCACAACCGCGACGCGGGAGCGAAGATATAGCTAGGCTGGGAAGCACGGCGCGACCCTGGGCTTGTTGGACCATTCGGGGGAGTCAAGCAGGGTTGAAAGCACCCGATAACGCCTTTCCGGGGAATTAACGACCCCGCAGCAAGTGGAACCGGCGAAATGCAGCGGCCGGGGGGGAGCATCCTGAGGGGCGTCAGGCAAACCGTTCGATGGCGCAAATTTTCCATCCCATTTCGAACACGATCGCCAAGGCGTCGGCCATTGCTGTGGCCTTCATCGTGGGAGGGTTGGGGTATCTCATTTTTGCGGTCAACCAATCCGCCTACTATACCGACGTCAATGTGGCNNCCTTCAGCCACAAGCATCACGTTACCGACGATGGCATCGATTGCCGTTATTGCCACACCTCCGTGGAAAAATCGGGATTCGCGGGCCTGCCCACCACCCACACCTGCATGACGTGCCACTCCAAATTATGGCTGAACAGTTCCATGTTGCAGCCCGTGCGCGTGAGTTACGCCACCGATGTTTCGCTGCAATGGACGCGCGTCAACGCCGTGCCGGATTTCGTTTACTTCGACCACAGCATTCATGTGAACAAGGGAATCGGCTGCACGACGTGCCACGGGCCGATTGGCGAGATGCCGCTTACCTATCGCGCCAATACGCTTTACATGCGCTGGTGCCTCGATTGCCACAATCACCCGGAGCTCCACGTGCGCCGCAAGGAAGACGTTTTCAAAGCCGATTATGTGGAACCTCCCAACCAACTTGCCCTGGGCCGGCAACTGGTGAAGGAGTACAAAATCAAGGAACCGAAACTCATTACGGATTGCTACACCTGTCACCGGTAGGAAGGTGACACGATCGAAACTCGAAATTCGAAAATCGAAATTCAGTGCCGGGCTCGCGAGTTTCCAGTTTCGAATTTCGAGTTTCGGGTTTCGAATCGCGAGTTTCGGTTGGTCGTGCGACCTGAAACCTGGCACCTGGCACCTAAGACCTATGCAACGCAAGTCAAAAGTCGGCAAACCTCTCGATCTCGTGCAAATCCAGGCGAAGCTGGAGCAGTCGGCGGAAAAGCGCGTGTGGCGCGGCCTGGAAGAACTGGCGGGTACGCCGGATTATCGCGACTTCCTGGCCACCGAGTTTCCCCATGACCCGCGCGCGGATCAACAAGGTGTGAGCCGGCGCAACATGCTGAAGCTCATGGGGGCGTCCGCGGCGCTGGCGGGTTTGACGGCCTGCACCAAGCTGCCCGATGCAAAAATCGTTCCCTACGCGCAACAGCAGCCGGAGAATTTTGTCCCCGGCAAACCCCTCTTCTATGCCACCGCCATGCCCCTGGCGGGGTACGCCACTGGGTTGCTGGTGGAAAGTCACATGGGCAGGCCCACCAAGGTGGAAGGAAATCCCAGCCACCCGGCCAGCCTGGGCGCCGCCAATGTGATGGCGCAAGCCTCCGTGCTGGGCCTTTACGATCCCGACCGCGCCCAGGTGGTGATTTACCGTGGTCGCATTGGGGACTGGAGCAAGTTCCTCACCGCGATGGAACAGCGTCGCGCCGAGCTCCTTGACGCCAAGGGCGCGGGGTTGCGAATTCTGACGGGCATGGTGACTTCGCCCGCGCTCGGTGACCAAATCAAATCGGTGCTCGCCCAGTTCCCGCAGGCGAAGTGGCATCAATATGAGCCGTGCAACCGCGACACCGTTTGCGAAGGCGCCAAACTGGCATTCGGCGAGTACGTCAACACTGTTTATCACTTCGATCAGGCAGACGTCATTGTATCTCTCGACGCGGATTTCCTCAGCACCGGACCGGGCGCAGTTCGATATGCGCGCGACTTCGCCAATAAGCGCCGCATCACCGGCCCTGAGTCCACGATGAACCGGCTTTACGTGGTGGAAAGCACTCTTACCTCCACGGGAGCGATGGCGGACCACCGCCAGCCGATGCGCGCGCGTGATGTGGAAGCCTTCGCCCGCGACCTAGCCGCGGAACTGGGTATCAAGGGCTCAAATGCCGGAAGTGGTGTGGCCGGAGGCAATTACTTCCCGCCGCCTGGACTTGTGGCTGGATCAAACTGGCTCACGGCGCTCGTGCGCGATCTGCAAAAGCACCGCGGCGCAAGCATCGTGATTGCCGGCGAACAACAACCGCCCGAGGTCCATGCCCTGGCCCACGCCATGAACGACATTCTGGGCAACGTGGGCAAAACTGTGGACTACATTGCCCCCGTCGAAGCCAACCCGGTGAACGCCGCGGAATCAATCAAAGAGCTGGTGACGGACATCCAGGCTGGTCATGTCGATACCCTGTTCATCCTGGGAGTAAATCCGGTTTACGACGCTCCCGCGGATTTGCATTTCGCCGATCATCTTCTCAAAGTAAGAACGCGAGTTCACCTCAGCCTTTACGAGGATGAAACCGCCGAACTCTGCCACTGGCACGTTCCGGAAGCTCACTTCCTGGAATCGTGGGGCGATGCGCGCGCCTTTGACGGCACCGTGAGCATTACCCAGCCGCTTATTGCTCCTCTGTATGATGGCAAATCAGCGCTTGAAATCCTGGCAGTGCTGGACGGGCATGCGGGATCGACCAGCCATGACGTTATCCGCGGCTATTGGCAGCGGCAAAAGCCCGGAGCAGATTTCGAGCAGTTCTGGCAGACCTCGCTGAATAACGGTGTGGTGGCGGATTCGGCCCTGACTCCCAAGGCGGTTAAGCTCACAACGTCCGTGCCCACCACGGCGGCAAAAGCCAACGCAGGCGGGATGGAAATCGTCCTGCGTCCAGACCCCTCGGTGGGGGATGGCAGCTTCGCCAACAATAGCTGGTTGCAGGAAGTTCCCAAGCCCATCACCAAGCTGACGTGGGACAACGCCGCGCTGGTCAGTCCCGCCACCTCCCGCAAATTGGGCGTGATCAATGGCGATGTGGTGAAGTTGAGCAGCAACGGGCAAAGCGTGGAAGCGCCCATCTGGATTACGCCGGGCCAGGCTGATGATTCCCTCACCCTGCACCTGGGTTACGGACGGCGCCGGGCCGGCCATGTGGGCACGGGCATCGGCTTCAACGCCTACCTGCTCTCGACCACGGGCAATCCCTGGATCAGCAGCGCGGCGGTGGAGAAAACGGGCAAGACTTACCAGCTTGTAACCACACAGCACCACCACATCATGGGCAAGGAAGGCGAAGAGCGCGAAGAAGAGAGCGTCGCGGCTCTGCAACGCAAGTTGGTGCGCGGCGCGACGCTGGAGGAATTTCGCAAGGACCCCGCATTGGGCGAGGAAAACGAAGAAAACGGCCCTTCCATGTATCCGCCCTTCCCGTACAAAGGCAACTCCTGGGGCATGTCCATCGATTTGAATAGTTGCATCGGGTGCAATGCCTGCATTGTGGCGTGCCAGTCTGAGAACAATATCCCCGTGGTGGGAAAAGACCAGGTTCGACGCGGCCGGGAAATGCAATGGATTCGCATTGACACCTACTTTGAGGGCGGCCTGGAGAATCCCGGAATATACAACCAGGCGGTCCCCTGCATGCATTGTGAGAACGCGCCCTGCGAATACGTTTGCCCGGTGGGAGCCACTGTACACAGCCCCGAGGGGCTGAACGAAATGATTTACAACCGCTGCGTGGGCACGCGATACTGCTCCAACAACTGTCCCTACAAAGTCCGGCGCTTCAACTTCGAACTTTGGTCTGACTTTACCACGCCCAGCCTGAAGCCGATGCGCAACCCGGACGTGACCGTGCGCACCCGCGGGGTGATGGAAAAGTGCACGTACTGCATCCAGCGCATTAACAGGGTCAAGATTGCGGCGGAAAAGGAAGATCGGGAATTGCAGGACGGGGAGATTCTGACCGCATGCCAGCAGACCTGCCCGGCGCAGGCCATCGTTTTCGGCAACATCCACGACAAGGACAGCCGGGTGGCAAAGATGAAAGCGCAACCGCGGAATTACGGGCTGTTGGAGGATTTGAACACGCGGCCACGCACCACCTATCTGGCCAAGCTGCGGAATCCCAACCCGGAGATCAAGGAGTAAGTAGTGGGAGCGGATGGACTGCAAAATACGCCGCCGGTAGGAGCGAACGTTCCGGTTCTCGCTCCCGGGCACACCTACGCGACGATCACCGACAAGATCAGCTCCATCGTCCTTTTGCAAAAGACCAAGCGGGGATGGTGGGGCGGTTTCCTGGTCGCGTTGAGCCTCCTTGGGATCCTGCACATTGCGATTGGCTACCTGCTCACCGTTGGCGTGGGGATTTGGGGAATCAATATCCCTGTCGGCTGGGGTTTTGCCATCGTCAATTTTGTTTGGTGGATCGGAATCGGGCACGCCGGCACGCTGATTTCCGCCTTCCTTTTGTTGATGCGCCAGGCATGGCGGCAATCCATCAACCGCTTTGCCGAAGCCATGACGCTTTTTGCTGTGGCCTGCGCCGGCATGTTCCCGCTGCTGCACATGGGCCGCCCGTGGCTGTTCTTCTGGATGATGCCCTACCCTGATACCATGGGGACCTGGCCGCAGTTTCGCAGCCCGCTGGTTTGGGACGTATTTGCGGTTTCGACCTATGGCACCATCTCGCTGCTGTTCTGGTTTGTGGGCTTGATTCCTGATCTCGCCACGCTGCGGGATCGCGCCAAAGACCGCGTGTCGCGATTTATTTACGGCGGCCTGGCCATGGGTTGGCGCGGCTCCGCCATGCACTGGCATCGTTACGAAATGGCTTACCTGCTGCTTGCCGGACTGGCCACGCCCCTGGTGGTTTCCGTGCACACGGTGGTGAGCTTCGATTTCACCCTGGGGGTGATCCCGGGCTGGCACAGCACGATATTTCCACCCTATTTCGTAGCGGGCGCCATCTATTCCGGTTTCGCCATGGTGGTGACCCTGGCCATACCTCTGCGCAAGTTTTACGGCTTGGAGGCTTTCCTGACGCTGCGCCATCTCGATAACATGGCGAAGATCCTGCTGACCACGGGCCTCATTGTGGCATACGGCTACGCGATGGAAATATTCATGGCGTTTTTCAGCGGGCCCAACACCTATGACCATTACATGATGTTGAACCGGATGACGGGTGCGTATGCTCCCGTTTATTGGAGCTTGATCCTTTGCAATATCGCGATCCCGCTCACCACCTTGTGGTTTGCCAGAATCCGCCGGAATGTGGCCGCGCTGTTTGCCATCTCCCTGGTCATCCAGACGGGCATGTGGCTGGAGCGCTTCATTATTGTGGTCACCAGCCTGCACCACGATTTTATGCCCTCGTCCTGGGCAATGTATTACCCGACCAAGTGGGACTGGGCAGTGTATATGGGTACGATAGGATTGTTCCTATTCCTCTTCCTGCTGTTCATCCGCTTTCTGCCCATGATCTCGATCTTCGAGATGCGCGGGCTGGCGCATGAACTGAAAGAGAAAGAGGGCAAGTAAAGCTGGAAGTGAGGAGTTAGGAGTCACAAGCAACCACCCCGCCCTTCGGGCACCCCTCCTTAGTCAAGGATGGAGTCAGGGGGTGGTTGAGAAACCGGCAACTGACGTCCGACTACTGACAACTGACCGATGAAGAAACAACCATCTTACGGCTTGATGGCCGAATTCGAGAACACCGAGGACCTGCTGAACGCCGCTCATCGCACCTATGCGGAGGGCTATCGCCAGGTAGACGCTTTCACCCCCTTCCCGGTAGAGGGGTTGGCGGAGGCCATCGGCTTTCACAAGACGTATGTGCCCCTGGTCTGCCTGATCGGCGGGTTGATCGGATGCTCCGGCGGGTTCTTTCTGCAATGGTGGCCCAATGTGATCGGTTATCCGCTGAACATTGGCGGAAGGCCTTACAACAGTTGGCCGCAGTTTATCCCCATCACCTTTGAGCTGACCGTTCTGTGCGCAGGGTTGGCGACGGTCTTTGGGATGCTGGCGCTGAATGGATTGCCGACGCCATACCACCCGGTGTTTAACGCGCCAAACTTCGAATTGGCCTCGCGCAATCGATTCTTTCTCTGCATTATGGCGGAGGATCCAAAATACGACACGCAGAAGACGCGCGAGTTCTTACAAAGTTTGAAGGCCCATGAGGTGTCGGAAATTGAAGGGTAGCGGCTGGAAAAATCGAACCTGTCAGGCGGGCGCGCGGTTCGCGCTCGCGGCCCTGGCCGCGGTGTGCGCCGCCGGTTGCCGTGTTGACATGCACGTGCAGCCCAAATTGAAAGCCGACGATGCCAGTACCTTCTTCCAAGATGGCCGCGCCAACCGCCCGGAGGTTCCTGACACCGTAGCGCGTGGTCACATGCGCACCGACGAATTGCTTTACACCGGCCGTGTGAACGGTGTGCCGGTTGACCAGTTTCCCTTCCCCATCACGCCGAAGGTGCTGGAACGCGGGCGTGCGCGGTTCAACATCTATTGCTCGCCCTGCCATGATTACACCGGCAGCGGGCATGGAATGATTGTGCAGCGCGGATTTCCGCCTCCGCCTTCTTACCACCTTGAGCGCCTTCGCCAGGCGCCGGCAGGACATTTCTTTGAAGTCATGACCGATGGCTTCGGCACCATGTACAGCTATGCCGGCAGAATTTCTCCGGAAGATCGTTGGGCGATTGTGGCGTATATCCGTGCCCTGCAACGGAGCCAGCACGCCACGCTCGATGACGTGCCGGCAGGCGAGCGGCAGCAATTGACTAGCGGAGCAAAATGAACACGGCTGAAACATCCATACCGGGAATTGATCGCGTGGGGAGGACCGCGCTGGTGGTAGGTTTGGCGGCGATGGTCACCTTTGCCGCGTTGGGATTTCGCGACCCCGTGCAGTTCTTCCGGTCCTACCTCTTCGCCTTCGTTTTCTGGATGGGATTGCCGCTGGGTTGTACCGCCATTCTGATGATTCACAATATGGTCGGGGGCACGTGGGGATTCCCCCTCCGCCGCCCGCTTGAATCCGGAACCAGGACCTTGCCCCTCATGGCGGTGTTGGTAATCCCCATTCTCTTCCGCTTGCCGGTGCTTTACAGTTGGGCTGATCCCAGCAAAGTTGAGGCCGATCCCCTGCTGCAATACAAGCACGCTTATCTCAACGTGCCATTTTTCGCCGCCCGCACCGTGATTTTCTTTTCCATCTGGATTCTGATTACTTCCTTGCTGACCAAGTGGTCGCGCCAGCAGGATGAGACGGGCGAGGCCGACCTCACCCAGCGCTGCCGGAGCCTGAGCGCACCGGGCCTGCTGCTCTTCGGACTGACGGTAACTTTTGCCTCCGTGGATTGGGTGATGTCGCTGGAACCGCATTGGACCTCCACCATTTTCGGCATGATTTTTATGGTGAGCGAAGTCCTGGCCGCGATGTCGCTGATGACGGTGACGGTGATTCGCCTGTCCAAAGAGAAATCGCTCCAGGGTATGGTCACGCCGAAGTTGCTCAACGACTACGGTAACCTGCTCCTGGTCTTCACCATGTTGTGGGCATACCTCTCCTTCTCGCAGTTCTTGATTATCTGGGGAGCAAACCTGCGGGACGAAGTTCCCTGGTATCTGACTCGGGCGCGCGGCGGCTGGGCCGGCGTGGCGATTATCCTGATCATCTTCCACTTCGCGGTGCCCTTCCTGCTGTTGCTCACGCGTTTTGTGAAGCGCCGCGGGGAGACACTGCGCTGGGTGGCGGCGTTGCTCCTGGTCATGAGCCTGGTGGATATCTTCTGGCTCGTAACGCCGGCTTTTGATCACGCCGGACCGGAATTCCACCCCACGGACTGGCTGGCGATTCTTGGCATCGGCGGATTGTGGCTGTGGCGGTACACCTCGCAATTGCAGGGACGCCCATTGCTGCCGGTTCACGATCCGCGGCTGAAGGAATTAATGCAACATGCATGAAGATGCAAAGGGAGTCGTTAGTGTCTTGAGTTATATGTTCGTTGATTATTCGTGAACCCCCTCACCCCCGGCCCCTCTCCCCCAAGGGGGCGAGGGGAGAGTTGAACTTACTCCCTCGCCCCCTTGGGGGAGAGGGTGGACCGCAACCGGCGTTCCCACCAGCCGGGGCGGGACGGGTGAGGGGGTCACCCTGGAACAAATAGAAGGGGCGACTTTGATCGCGAACTTCTGACTTAGGACGATAGCGGTTGGTGGCGAGCAACAAAGGAAAGCGTGCTACATGTCTGAACCTGTTAAAGGGCCGGAACATCCCCCGCGCTACGAAGACTCCGATGTGAGCGTGAAGCAGTTGTTTGCTTTTGCCGCGGGAGTGGTGGGATTGGTATTGTTTGGCGTGCTGGCCAGCGCCTTGGTGTTTCACTTCTTTGTTCAGCACACACCCATGGGGCCGCCGGCTTCACCCTTTGAGGGCGTTCGCACCATGCCACCCGATCTGCGTCTGCAAACTGCGGCGCCCCTTGACCTGAAGCAATATCGCGCTGACCAGGAAAAGATTTTGGGGGGATACGGCTGGGTTGACCCCAAGGCCGGCGTAGTAAGGATTCCTGTTGAGCGCGCCATGGATCTACTTCTGCAAAAAGGTTACCCGGTCCGGAGCAGTTCCCCGAGGGAGGGCGGTGGGGCGAAAACGCCCCGGCCTGCGGCTCCACCGGTGGTGAGGAATTAGCCGGCACCCGCGAAGGCCGAGGAGAAGTCGAACAGAAATTCGAAATCCCAGCCCTCTCCCGTGGGGAGAGGGTGGCCGACGAAGGAGGTCGGGTGAGGGGTTTCTTGCTTAGCGTGAGGAGCGACGGTGGAGATTTGGCCGGACATTGGAAGTACCCCCGCACCCGTCCCGCCCCGGCTGATGAAAGCGCCGGTTGCGGTCCACCCTCTCCCCCAAGGGGGCGAGGGAGTAATTTCAAATCGACCTGCGCGCGGAGGGGAAGCGGAAAACATGCAGGTCGCGACCCTGTGTGAGCCCCGGCGGCGGTCCACCCTCTGTCGCCACGGCGACCGAGGGCGTAATTTCAAATCGACCTCCGCGGGGAAGGGAAGCGTTAAACATGCCAGTGGTCACCAAGTTTGAAATGCAGCGGGTCAAGACGACGAGCGGCCGGATGGACATCGTTCACCGCGTGGCGGTGGCGGTGCAACTGAGCCTTTTCATGTTCGGCATGGCGATGGCGGCCGTAGCGCAGGACAACGCTTCGGTAACACCTCCGCAATTGCGTGGCGTGGGGATTGATCAGCGCCTGGACAACCAGGTGCCGCTCGATTTGAAGTTTCGCGATGAAACCGGTCAGACCGTGATCCTGGGTTCCTACTTCGGCAAGAAGCCGGTAATCCTCTCGCTGGTTTATTACACTTGCCCGATGCTGTGNNCAATACGAAGTGGTGACCGTGAGCATTGATCCCACGGAAAAGCCGGACATGGCCATGGGCAAGAAAGCCGTCTATGTGGGCCTTTATGGACGGCCCGGCGCCAAGCAAGGCTGGCATTTCCTGGTGGGCGACGATCCCGACATCCGGGCGCTGGCGCAGGCGGTGGGATTTCACTACAACTACATTCCGGAAACGAAACAGTTCGCGCACGCCACCGGAATCATTGTGCTGACGCCGCAAGGAAAGGTTTCGCGCTACTTTTACGGCATTCAATATCCGGCCCGGGATATCCGCCTGGCGCTGGTTGAAGCTTCGAGCGAGAAGATCGGCAATCCCGTCGATGCCGTCATGCTCTATTGCTGCCAGTACGATCCGCACACGGGGAAGTACGGCATGGTGGTTGCGCATGTGCTGAAAATTGCCGGAGCGATTACCCTTCTTTGTATGGGAACGCTGATCATTGCTCTTTCGCGAGGCGGCAAGCGGCGGGAAAGTTAATTTTGGATTTTAGCTTTTGGATTGGGGATTCGCGGACTACGGATTTGAGATCTGAAATCGGCGATTTGAGATTTCAAATTTCAGATCTCCGATTTTGGAGGGGTGACTGAGCGCGCACAATCACGCTCGTCAATCCAAAATCCAAAATCTAAAATCCCAAATTGTTAAGGGTGACTGAACAGCATGTGGCAAGGGTTCCAAATTATACCGGATCAAGCATCCACCATCGCGCAGGGAGTGGATTATCTTTTCTACTTCCTTACCGCGATTGACCTCTTTTTCACGGGGATCATCTTTCTCACCATCTTCTACTTCGCGCTGCGTTACCGGCGGCGCTCGGAGCACCAACAGGCGGAGCAGATCGAAGGCAGCCTTCCACTGGAGATTTTCTGGACTGTGATTCCGCTGGGAATCTGCGTCCTGGTGTTTCTGTGGGGCACCGGCCTGTTTATCCGGAATTCGCGCCCGCCCAAGGCTTCCACGGAAATCTTCGTGGTGGGCAAGCAGTGGATGTGGAAATTGCAGCATCCCGAGGGCGTGGAGGAGATCAATGAGCTGCACGTCCCCGTCAACCAGCCCATCAAGCTGACGATGACTTCCGAGGACGTGATCCACGATTTTTCCGTGCCGGCATTCCGCGTCAAGAAGGACGTGGTGCCCGGCATGTACACGATGCTGTGGTTTCAGGCCACCAAGACCGGCAGCTACCATCTGTATTGCGACCAGTATTGCGGCACCAACCACTCGCTGATGAAGGGTGAAGTGATCGTGATGGAGCCCACGGACTACGAGGCGTTGGTTGAGCGGGGGCATTCGCGGCGGAACCATGGCCGAGTGCGGGCGCCAAGCTTTACGACCAACTGGGTTGCATCACCTGCCACGGAACCGGCAAGGGGCCCTCCCTGGCGGGTATTTATGGTCAGCCGGTTAAACTGAATGACGGCACCAGCGTCGTGGCGGACGAGGCGTATGTGCGGGAATCGGTCCTTTATCCCTCCGCCAAAATCGTGCAGGGCTACAAACCCATCATGCCCACTTTCAAGGGTCAGGTTACGGAAGAGCAATTGTTGCAATTGATCACGTACATCAAGTCTTTGAGCCCGCAAGAAGGGAAGGCATCGAAATAATGACAACGGCAGCGGCAGATTCTGATAACCGCGTGAACTATTTGAATGCCGATTACGGCATCAAATCGTGGCTGCTGACCACCGACCACAAGCGCATCGCGATTCTCTACCTGCTTTCGATCACGATGTTCTTCCTGCTGGGTGGCATCGCGGCGGTGCTGATTCGGATCCACCTGATCGAGCCCAATGGCGCCATCTTCGAACCGGGCGCATACAACAAGCTCTTCAGCATGCACGGCATTATCATGGTGTTCTTCTTCCTGATTCCTTCCATCCCCGCCGTGTTCGGAAATTTCCTGGTCCCCATGATGATCGGCGCCCGCGACCTGGCTTTTCCCAGGATCAACCTGCTGAGCTGGTACATCTACATGATCGGCGGCGTCTTGACCCTGTATGCGGTCATCGGAGGCGGCGTCGATACGGGCTGGACGTTCTACACGCC
>PLWR01000197.1 GCA_003165615.1 Acidobacteriota bacterium
TCCCACAAACTCCCCATCGTGCTCAGCCAGGAAGAAGTACTGGCGTTCTTCGACCATGTCCCCAGCCTCAAATACCGCGCCGCCCTGATGACCTGCTACGGCGCCGGACTGCGCGTCTCCGAAGCCGTGGCCCTCAAAGTCTCCGACATCCACTCCCAACGCAGGTTGCTACGGGTCGAGCAGGGCAAGGGACAAAAAGGCCGCTATGCCATGCTGTCGCCGCGCCTGTTGGAGGTCCCCAGCCTCAAATACCGCGCCGTCCGTCCCCAAGGGGACTATCTGTTTCCCTCCCGGCGAAAGGACCATCACCTGTGCACCACCTCGCTCCAACTGGCCTGCCGCGAGGCCGCCCTGCGCGCCGGAATCCACAAGCGCGTCACCGTCCATAGCCTGCGACACGCCTTCGCCACTCCTCTGCTGGAAAACGGCGCCGGCATCCGTATCATCCAGGTGTTGCGAGCACACGTCGACGCACAGCTCAACAACTGCAAGGGCGGCGCCGGCAACCGCCCGCGCCAAGGCATCTAATCTTCGCCTTCGCGCTAGTACCTTCCGCGCAGCGCGAAAGCCGTCTCGGGCTGCTCCCAGTCGATTTTGAGGGAGTTTTATCGTGTTTCGCGCGTTAACAGGTGAGAGTTGAACTGGAGGTGCTTTATGCGCCCGGTCCGGGCCCGAGTCGCCCGCCCTGTGGCGTGAGAATTCCGCCGCCAGCATGGTGGTAGCCGAGCACGATCGCCGGACCATGCGTGAACGTGCCGGCTGCAGCCGGAGGATCCAACGCGGAAGTCCTTGCAGACGCCGCTTAGCGATCCCGCTGAAACACAATTTCGATTGGAGAAACGAAACGATGAGTATGCGATCATTAATCGGGCAGTGCAGCCTTATCCTGCCATTTTTGGCGTTTGCCGGATCGGCCCAGGCCGGCGTAATCGACCAGAGCAATCCCCAAACTTATACGGGCTTGGCCACTTTTGTTGAATTCCAGCAGCAGGTGACCGACGGCATCGGCGGCCTGCTCATTGGCGTCGAGCTTTACACCACCGTCTCCCCTCCNNCCGGCCCCTTCTCCTTCACCATTCAAGCGTGGATCGAGCCCGGCGGTACGTACATCGACACCTCGGCCGCCGGCATCTATCTCACGCCGGGTGAGCAGTTCGTGATCGATGTCACCGACCCACAGGCGGGGACGTGCTGCAATCTCGGTGGCGCGTATCGTGTCTATCCCGGCGGCGATCTGTTCATGAAACAAGGTTCCACCATCACCGACGATTCGATCATAAGCATGGCCTTCGAGACCTTTATGGACCCCAACGCAGCACCGCCGGAGTCGGGGACACCGGAGCCGGCATCGATCCTGTTGCTCCCGGCGGGGCTCGGAGTGTTGGCGTTGCGGCGCAAGCGCAACCGCCGCGTTCGAGTTGGTTGAGCACATCTAGCGGCCCTCGAGACTTGCGTTCGACGGCGTCGGATTCCGGTTTCACCACGGCGGCGCGTCCACTAGCGCGCCAGGCCACCATCGGAGACAATTATGATCCTTTCGTACCGCGTGAGAACGATGTCCGGGTGACCGGGCAGGTCGCGTCGTCTGAGCGAAAAGCGGAAGCCAAGCCGGTGAAGCAAGGACCGGACCCGGCGCTCAGACCCCGTATCCTCACGGTTTCATCAGCTTGCGGCCTCGCGCCTTCTCTCTTTCTCCGGCCTTCGTAGGCCGCAAGCTGAAGAAACCTTTTTCATTCACCGTTTTTTTGCGAATGTTTTCTGATTCGTTTCAATCATTTCCGGGTCTCAGGACCCGGCAGCCCGGTTATGGCCTGCTATACCAGGATCAGGGGGGAACCAATGCTGTCCTCAATCGCATGGAAGCCGAGGCCAACCACCCAGACCACCGCCTCGCTGTCTGGTGTCGTGTCGGACGCCGGCGCAGTGCCCTCTCGCCCGCCCAGGCTGATGCTGTTTCCGGCCCCTGGCCCCCGGCCCCTAGCCCCTGGCCCCCATCCCGGAGACGCATCTTGCAAAAAAAACCCTCCCAATGCGTCTCCCAATGTCATCCCACCATCGCAACCAACTGAAAAAAAAGAGCTTAAACCGTCAAAAATAATAATTCGACACACGCGGAACAGATGCGTCACGCGGTTGGGCTGCTTGACCGGTCTGGCGGAGCCCGTCCCCGCCAGCCGCATCCAATTGAAATTCAGACACTTACCAAAGGCACTCGAATGACCGGGCCCCCTGACCATCCGTGTGACGCATCTTGCAAAAAAGTGCCTCCCGATGCGTCACAAAATCTCGAGCCACCGCCACAACCCACTGAAAAAGAGGAACTTAAAACGTCATTAATAATAATTCCACACACCCCGACAAGATGCGTCACGCGGGTCGGGCGCCTGACCGGTCTGGAGAAACCGGCCCCGGCAGCCTACGCTGTAGAGTACGTGCGCGGAGAAGTCCATACTAATGGGCTAGAGAACTTTCGGAGTCTGTTAAAACGTGGTATCAATGGAACGTACGTGAGCGTAGAGCTATTCCACCCCTTCCGGTATTTAGACGAGCACGCGTTCCGCTATAACAACCGGAATGGGTTTACAGATAAGGATCGGTTCGATTTAGCCGTGTGTCAGATCGTTGGAAAGCGGCTGACGTTCGATCGGTTGACGCGCAAGGATCAGCCGCAGTGGGCGTGAGGGAAGGGGAAGGCGATCACGATGAGTATAGCGGTTATCATAGGCGTCCATGACGGCGTTGTTCTTGCCGCGGATAGCGCCTCCACGCTAACGGTCGGGGGCGCTGCCCCCCAGCCGGGAGGTCAACAGGTTGTAGGCGTACTCAACGTCTATGATAACGCAAACAAAATCTTCAATCTACATAAGGGGCGCCCACTTGGGTGTATAACGTTCGGCTCTGGAAGCATCGGGAACGCTTCTATTTCTACGCTCCTTAAGGATTTGCGCGCCAACCTCACAAGTCGTGAGTGGGTGTTCGATCCAGACCATTATACGATCAAACAGGTAGCCGAGATTCTCGCTCGCTTTCTAAGCGACGAATGCAATAAAGTGCCAGATCAAGCAGTGCGTCGGAATGTCAACATGGGTTTTCTATTAGGCGGGTATTCTAGTGGCGAAGCGTTTGGGGAGTCATGGTCAGTAGAGTTGAAAAATGGGGTGGCTGGCAGCCCAGTCGAACTTCGGAAGAAGCACGACTGCGGAATTAGTTGGGGAGGCCAGGGCGAAGTTCTCAGTCGGATAGTACTAGGATACAGCCCGGCGCTGTTTCAAATACTCGCGCAGACAGGTCGTGGGCCACAGGGGCCCCTGAAGCCAGATCAGATGGCGCAAACACTTGGCCCGGCGCTGGCATCCCTCCAAGCTCCAATCGTTTTTGCGCCGATGCCAATTCAGGACGCAATAGACCTAGCAAGGTTTCTGGTTCACTCCGCAGTGATGTTCAGCAGATTTGCGCCAGGTCCGCAAATGGTCGGTGGGATGGTAGAAATAGCGGCGATCACGAAACATGAGGGGTTTAGGTGGATTAGCCGCAAACATTATTACGATCAGGCTCTAAACAAGGAGGCTATTCAT
>PLWR01000652.1 GCA_003165615.1 Acidobacteriota bacterium
GCCCAAAAAACGGGCTCAGAATGACCGCGCCAGGGGGATTCCCCGCCGGGAAGCATGGTCTATTCTCCCGGGTTTTTCGCCAAGTCCGGCGACCCGAAGTCGATGTCCTTCAAAGGTATAACACGGACATCACCATATTTCTTCAAGTCTTTCTTGAAGCCGGAAACATCCCCCACAAACACCATCACGTCGTGATCCGTGTCCAAATAGCGCTTGGCAACGGCGCCCACCGCGTCGGTCGTCAACGCTTGGATCTTCTCCGGGTAGCGGGTCCAATAATCGAGTGGAAGGCCATCCTCGATCAGGTCCAGAACCTTACCTGCGACGCTATCCGAGGTTTCAAACTCCAGGGCAAGGTGCCCCACCAGGTAGCTCTGGGCCGTGTCCAATTCCTGCCGGCTGATGCCGTGCTCCTGGAGGGATTGCATCTGCTCCAGGGCGACATGCGCGCTCTTCACGGTTTCCGGCGTGCGGGTAGAGGTTTTGGCCACCCAGGCGCCCAGGTGCCGCCGGGTTATGAGGTCGCTGGAGGCTCCGTAGGTCNNTCTCGGTCTGGACGGCGTCGCTCTTATCAATGGCCACCACCCGGCGTTCGCTGGCGGGCGTGGGAACAGCGGACGAAGGCGCGGCAAGCTGGCTGCTATTCCGCCACGCGGAGAAATACCTGGCCGCCAGCGCCTGAGCATCCTGGGCGGAAATGTCTCCCACCACGGCCAGGATGGAGTTCGAGGGCTGGTAGTAACGCCGGTGGAAATTTCGTATGTCCTCGGCGGTAATACGCTCAGCCGACGCCAGGGTGCCGTCCTCGGGATGCCCATAGGGGGTGCCGGAAAAGATCAGATTCTGGAGGGCCGTGTCCGCCACATACGCCGGGTCATCCTGGGAGACTTGCAGGCCCGACAGGATTTGCTTCCGCTGGCGCGCGACTTCCGCGGGCTGAAAAGCCGGGTGCATGATCATATCGCTGACCAGGTCGAAGGCCAGGTCGGCGCGGTCAGTCAAAACGCTCAGGCTGAGGTACTGGCTGTCCCAGTCGACATCGTTGTCAACGACTCCGCCAACGGAATCAATGGCCTCGGCAATCTGGCGCGAGGTTCGGCGTTCCGTGCCTTCTGTCAGCAGACCGTTAACCAGCGCCGCGGTGCCGGGCAATTTGGCGGGATCGCATTCGGCGCCCGATTTCACCACCAGCCGCAGGGTAATCAGCGGCAGGGTGTGACGCTCCACCACCACCACTTGCAGCCCGTTGGGAAGAGTCTGAATGCTTGGTACAGGAATCACAATGGGCTTGGGGGGCAGAACATCCGGCGGGTAATCCCGCGCAATCGCCACTGGCGCGAGGAGGATCAGCAGCAGACTCGCCATGAGAATCGATGTTGCGGCCTTTGCGCCTTTGCGCCTTGGCGTGAGATGGTTTTGCTTTTCCAAGGTTCTCAACAATTTGCTCCATGCCATTTCGGCATCAAAACGGAAAAAACATCCTCACGCAAAGGCGCAAAGAACAAACCAACTTGCCAATTCCCTTCCCGCACTCGTGCGGTATGATCATCAACACTCTACCTCTTACCTTTAATCTCTCTGTGACCTCTGTGCTTAGAAAAGCTTCACACAGAGGGCACAGAGTTGCTCCGTGTTCTCTGTGTTGAATCTTTGAAAGCACAGAGGACACAGAGCGCTTCATTCAGGTTGCGCCTTTCACTACCCGATGCCGAAAAGCCGCGGAGTAATTCCGGCCGGACCGGAATAACTCTACCCCCCTCGCTACGGCCGTGCCCCTTCGATGTTCGCCTTTTCCACCGAATCCTTCTTGGGATAGACCTCGACCAGCGTTTTGTTTTGTTGCACGAAATACTTCCTGGCCACGCGCCGAATGTCCTGCGCGGTGACGTTCAGAAAGCGTTGCAATTCCGTATTCACCAATTCCGGGTCCTTCAGAACCACGGCGGCGTATCCCAACTCGTCCGCCCGGCTCTGGGCGGTTTGCCGGCTGAGGATGAAATCGCGCAGGATCTGATTCCTGGCCTTTTCCAGATCGGCGTCGGAAACAAGTTCGGTCTTCAGCCGGGTAAGCTCGGCATCCACCTGGGTTTCGCCCTCGGCGGGAGAATGGCCGGCATTCATGACGGCGAAGACGAAGAACAGGTTGGGGTCTTCGGTAAAATTTCCGCTGCTCTGCGCTTGCACGGCGATCTGCTTGTCGTAAATCAGCCGGGTGTAAATCCTTGAGCTCTCGCCGTCCGACAGAATCTTGGAAGCCAGGCGCAGCGGGTAGGCGTCCGGAGTGCCGTCAGCGGGCATGTGAAAGCCTTCCACAAAGGCCGGCAGCGCCACGTCCAGATTCATCTTCACCACGCGCTCCGCCTGTTGGACAGGCTCCTGAGGAATCGCGTTGGTGCTGCGCCCATTTCCACCTTTGACCGGCCCCCAATATTTCTGCACCTCGACGGCGGCCTCACGCCAGTCCACGTCGCCCACGATCAGCAGCGTGGCGTTGCTGGGTACGTAATAAGTGTCGTAGAAATCCTGAATATCCTGAATGCTGGCGTGGTTAAGGTCCTCCATGCTGCCAATGGTCATGTGGCGGTAAGGATGAACCGTGTAGGCGTTGTCGTAAAGCGTTTCCACCACCGTGCCGTAAGGAGGATTGTCAAAGCGCAGGCGGCGCTCCTCTTCCACCACCTGGCGTTCGTTGTTGAAGACCTTTTCGTTGATCTCCAGATTGCGCATGCGGTCCGCTTCCAGCCAAAGGACCTGGGGCAGCATGTTGCTGGGCACGGTCTCCCAAAAGACCGTGGTGTCCTCGGTGGTGTAAGCATTGTCCGTGCCGCCGGACCGAATGATGTAGTCGGAGAATTCGTTGGAGCCGAGGTTCTTCGTGCCATCGAACATCAGGTGCTCAAAAAAGTGCGCAAATCCGGTGCGGCCCGGAACTTCATTTTTCGAGCCCACGTGATACCACACCTGGACGTCGATTACCGGCGCGTCGTGGGACTCCACAATCAGCGCGCGCATGCCATTATCGAGCATCACCGCGTGGATTTCGGTATTGGGAAGCTTGACGGAAGAAGCCGTGGCAGGCGGGAGGACCAGCACCAATGCGCACGCCGTCAAGGCGAGGCACATGACGGCGCACCGGCGGAATGGGAAAGAAATTGTCAACGCGCTTTAGTCCTGAACCCCGAGAGCGAAAGGCCCTCGCCCCCCAATACAAAATCGAGTCGAGAAATGATTTTAACACAGGCAGGCAGGAATCTTTCTTAATCAGGTGATCGGGTCATCGGGCCAGGGGGGATTTGCGATTCAAACTTTACGGCACCTGGGCGCCCTGGGTTCCGACGTAGAGCGAATAGAGTGAGGTGCTCGCGGCCATAAACAGGCGGTCGCGCTTGGCGCCGCCAAAGCAGATGTTGGCGCAGATTTCCGGCAAATGGATCTTCCCGATCAGTTCGCCGGCGGGCGAAATAATGTGGACACCGTTGTAGTCCTCGCCTCCCCAACCCGCGCCCGCCCAGATGTTGCCGTCCACGTCGCTGCGAATGCCGTCGGCGATGCCTGCACCCATGTTCACAAAAACCCGGCCATTGGCCAGGCGCGCGCCCTCCACCACATCGTAAAACCGGATGTCATGCGAATACTCGGGGCTCTCGGTGCCACTGGTGTCACAGATGTAAAGCAATTTCTCGTCGGGAGAAAAGCACAAGCCGTTGGGCCGGCGCATGTCACCCACCACCACCGTGGCCGCGCCGGTTTTGGGATCGAGCCGATAGACGTTGCAGGGAAGCTCGAACTTGTCTTTGTGGCCTTCGTAATTGCTCAAAATGCCGTAGCCGGGGTCGGTGAACCAGATGCTGCCATTGGAGTGCGCCACCACATCGTTGGGCGCATTGAACGGCTTGCCGTGGTAATGATCCATCAGCACCGTAATCGTGCCGTCGTGCTCGGTGCGAGTGACGCGGCGCGAGTCATGCTCGCAGGTGACCAGACGGCCTTGCTTGTCGCGCGTGTTGCCGTTCGAGTAGTTGGAGGGAGAACGGAAAACGCTGACTTCATTGGTATCTTCGAGCCAGCGCAACATCCGGTTGTTGGGGATGTCGCTGAACAGCAGGTAACGCCCGTCGCCAAACCACACGGGGCCTTCCGCCCAGCGCGTCCCGGTGTAGAGCCGCTCGATCGCGGCGCTGTTCACCCGGTATTTGGCAAAACTCGGATGGAGAATTTCAATGGCCGGGTCAGGGTACTTGGTGATCTGAGGAAGACTCCAATCCTTGGCGGCGCTCAGGGAATTTGCCGCCATCCCCGCACCTGCTGCTGCCGCGCCAAAGAATGTTCGTCGTTGCATGGCCCCCCTCCTTCCGCGTGATTCCAATGCGGGTTCAAGAATCACCTGCTCCCGCCCAAATCCACGGGTTATTCTACCAGGATTTGGGCGCGGCAGGGCTCCGTCAAAGTCCACGACGTTCCCCGAAGGGGAACAAGATCATTAGCCGTAGGTGAAACCTACGGACAACGAGCGGCAAGAAATTCGACCCCGCAGGGGTCGAACATCCCTCCGCCCCCCTTTCCACGGGTTTCACCCGTGGCCTGGAGTTTTTACATGCTCAAAGCGCACCATCGAGAATCTCTGCCCTCGCCCCCTTGAGGGAGAGGGTGGACCGCAACCGCCGCTTTCATCAGGCGGGGCGGGCCGGGTGAGGGGGTCAGAAAGCTCGCGCGTTCCCCCTCGCAAGTTAATCCAAGGCCTCCGGTAGTGACGACACGATGCTCAGCACCTTCTCGACAAACAACGCACTCTCTGCAGACTCGGTGGGCGTGT
>PLWR01000062.1 GCA_003165615.1 Acidobacteriota bacterium
AATGCCAATGAGAGGTGTCCGTCGCGCCCGCGTCCAGGACTTTCGCGATATTTGGATGGTCCATCAGGGCCAGGGCCTGCCGCTCGGCCTCGAACCGGGCAATGACGCTCTTGGTGTCCATCCCCAGCTTGATGACCTTGAGCGCCACGCGGCGACGGACTGGTTCTTCCTGCTCGGCCATATAGACCACGCCGCAACCGCCTTCGCCGATCTGCTGAAGGAGTTTGTAGCGGCCAATCCTGTCCCCGGGCTGCTCTGCGAGCTTGACCACCAAAGGTTCCCGACTGAGGTCCACGGCCGGGTGGTCCATAAATGCTTCGGCCGATTCGTGGGCACGGAGCAAGGCTTCCACACGTTGGCGCAGCGAGTCGTCGCCGCCACAGGCCTCGTGCAGATAGGCCGCGCGCCGCTCGGGCCGCAACTCGATGGCTGCGTCGAAGATGGCTCCGACCGGTTTGTGGGCCTCGCTCATAATAATGGGCCTTTAATAACCATACGAAATCCGCGCGCGAAAAGTCTCATGCACAGAAACAATTTTCGGCCCAGGACACCTGAAATGGCGGATGGATGGATGAATGGGTGAATCCTTTGGGTTTGGCGAGGATCTGGAGCATAAACACCCGCCAAGGCCACAACCCAATCAACCGGGCGACCAGGAAGCGAAATCAACCCGCCAACCTTAATACTGCCCTGGTGACCTTCTTTCGATTGGTCTCAAGGTCTCAAAAATCTCATTTGCTTGCGCTGACGAGACCACCTTCGACCTGATTTTCGCATTATTGAGAATCAGCACCACCATCATCAGGTGATCAACAACGACATTTACCACCACAGGTAACCTGGATCCGGGGCGGGGGAAATTGTCATCAGGTTCATGCCGCTGGGGAAATGATAGGCTCCGCCATGGCCGTCGGCATATAGCATTACGGATACGCTTTTCCCACGATAATTATGCCAGACGCTTTTCGAGTCGGTATTCAATCGATTGGCATGCCATACCCAATCTCCCTGGACAATCTTGGTCGCGACATTCCCGAGTATGGTGGTTGTCCGCATCGGTGTACGGCCTGGGTCTGCTGCAATGGGCGCCGCAGCCGTGACGCCGCGGGTCCGAAAGAAATAGCGCTTGGAAGTATCTTCAGGGTCAATCGGGTTGGGAGAAATGTAATCCGACCATGCCACTAAGTAGCTGTTGCCGTAGCAGGCGAAGCAGTTGGAGACTGCGGGATTATCTGCGTCCCCTTTGTCGGCGGGGCAACTGAAGATTTTCAGGTTGTTGACATACGGGTTCAAGGGGCGGTTGGTTGCTGCGACGAAGAACCAAAATTCGCCGTTCTGGCCGCCCACCGAAGCCCAATCGGGATGGCGGGGATAGGTGTCCTGGTAATCGGCAGCATACATTGCGTAAGCCAGGCCGATCTGCTTCTCATTGTTGATGCATTGGGTCCGGAGTCCCAGGGCTTTGGCGCGCGCCAGCGCCGGGAGCAACAGGGCGGCCAGAATCGCGATGATCGCGATGACCACGAGGAGTTCGATGAGGGTGAACGCTGGACCGTTGGTGAACCTCCTGGCAGGTTCAAAACTGCTAACCAGATGTGATTCCCGGTTTATCCCGTTCATCAATGTCCCATGTTCGCACGATTAGACGCCTCACAAGCCGCGAAGTCAAGAGGGGATGAGCGTCTGCGGCATCTGCTCAATGCCCATCGGAAGGTCCTGGCTGGTTTAATGAATTGAACTTGGTTCGTTCATTGGTTTTGAACCAGGAGAAGAGCCCGTTCGCAGGGAGACTTTCGCGCCCAATGTTGAGCAACGACATATCTAGTCGCTACCGGCGGAACCACCCAGCGGCGACCATCACGCTCGGTTCCCAACATCGCTAGTCTCCCCCCAGCCTGCACTTCCTCGACCGCACGCTACCGGCCAGCCGGGGAATTGAGTCATTAAATGCCCTCATTGCGCATGGTCAGAAACCGCCAGTTTTCGCATCGTTTTCACCGGGGTCATTAAATGCCCTCCATGCACAAGCTTGGTACTTAGGAAGGAAGGTAAGTTTTCCGGGCAATGGACACGTTCAGCAGTTCGGGAGCCAAAAAGAGAGAGAAGGGGCTTTCGGCCCCCTTCTCCTCATTTTTGGCCGAAGACCCCGCAGGAAGCAGGCGACTACAATCAGCCATCGCCCCAACCCGGTGGGGAACCGCCCCGGGCCTGGAACCAGCCCTATTTCGCCACAGGAGCCTCCCAGGCGCCGTCCTTGGCCCCGGCAGGGTGCTTGTGGGCCCCGGCGTCGCCAAGATTGCCCTGGAACGGCTCCTGCCTTAATCGCGATGCTTGATAGCATTACCGCGACCCCAATTTACGGGCCACCTGCCACTCTCCGTATTTCACTGGCGGGCAACGCATTCGCTTTCCTCATTTTCCTTCCGTCCTTGCTGCCGGCGCCCAACTCCTATATCCTCCCTTTGCTTTCACATGGTTGTGCGGGAGGTTTGAAAGGTTCCGGCCTATAATCCGGGTAGGAAGAATAGGACGACTCTGGCAACAACGCCGTTGTAGTTGTCCGACTGATCTTTAGCAAGCTGGGGCGCATCAATGAACGCGGATAATAAGTAGTGGATGCAATATGAAAAACGCCTCTTCAGGAATGTTCCGG
>PLWR01000724.1 GCA_003165615.1 Acidobacteriota bacterium
GCTTAGAACAAATTTACCGTGGGGGGCAAATACCACAGTTTGACAAGTTCATTTTGCCATTTACAACCTATTCGTAATCCTTTCGCGGGCGCCACGGGGCTACTGTGGTTTTGAAGGGGTGGCGGGAGATTCGGCAACCGGCATTTCTGCCGTGGTCTTGGGCGGAGTGCTATTCTGTGCCAGCTTCGCGGGCGGCATTTCAGTGCCGGCGGGATAGACAAGGATCTGGATGGCGCCCCAACCGGTTTCCGGACTTGTGCCACTCTTCTTCCCCATGCCCAGTGTTTTGAGCCGCCGATCATCAAAACCGAAATTCTCGACGAGGTACTCGCGGACCACCAGGGCACGACCTTGGGTCAAGATCAGGTTTTTTCCGGCGTCTCCTTCCATGCTGGAATACACGGCCACCACGGCAACCCCAAAGTCGGTTTCGGTCAGGAAATCGCCGGCAGCGTCCAGAGACTTCTGGTTTTTCAGCTTGGCCGTGTCGATCTTGTCGAAGAGTTGCCTGGCCTCGAATGTAAACGTCTTCTGGGGCGTGCCCTGCGGCAGGCTGACGATTTCGTCTTTCGCCAGCTCCGCGGAATCTTCATAACCGCGATTCTTGAAATACCCGCGCAGGAAGAAATTGTGCTTCAGCGCCTCCATGTTCTCCTGGAAATCGGTGACCCCCGCTTGCGCGTGGGCAACCGCATCATTGATTCCGCCCATCGTCTGGTTAAGCTCGACATAGGCCGTCTTGTCGTTGATCAGCGCCCCGACGGTCCCCTGACCCTGGTCGATCTTGGCGCTCACCGAGCTTAAGCTCGCGGTCGCCAATGTGACGTTTTTGATGGCTTGCTGGCTGCTATCCAGAATATCCCTCGACTTCTTAATCAGGTCTGACATGGCGATCGGAGGTTGGCTCGAGATGGTATCACCGTCGCGCACGTTGGCTGCCCCGGCTGTTCCAAAAGAAACCGCCATATACTCGTTGCCCAGCAGGCCCTCGGTTTCAATCGACGCTACCGAGTCTTGCTTGATGATGTCGTGGGTCCTGCTGTCGAGGTCCATCACCACGGTGATTTTATCGCCCGGCCGGTGAGGCAACTCGATACTATGCACGGTTCCGCGCTGCACGCCGCCCACCCGAACCCCGGCGCCCACATCCAGGCCCACCACATTGCTGAACTGCGCCTTCAACCGGTACGTGGATGTAAACAGGTATTGCTTGTTACCAACAATAAAGATTCCTATTGCCAGGATCGCCAGTGTCGTAAAGATGAAAGCTCCCAACCGCGCCGCTCTCGACATATGCCCTCCTAAGCGTCCCGCCGCATGAATTCGGAGACAAACTTTTCGTGACTCTTCTCCAGGTCTGCGAAGGTGCCTTCGATCACTATATTTCCTTCGTTGAGCAGTGCCAGCCGGCCGGCGATGGTTTTGGCGCTCTGCAAATCGTGCGTGACCACGATGGATGCCATGGCATGTTCCTTTTGCAGCTTGAGAATCAGCTCATCAATTTCGCTGGAGGTAATAGGATCCAGTCCCGCCGTGGGTTCATCCAGCAGCAGGATGTCGGGGTCGAGAGCCAGCGCGCGCGCCAGCCCCACGCGCTTCTGCATGCCGCCGGAAATATCGGAAGGCATCTTCTTAAGATCGCCCTCCATACCCACACTCTTCAGCAATTCCTTGACTCGGTCCCGCCGTTCGGACTCCGGCATATTGGTATTGTGCTTCAGTGGAAAGGCCACATTCTCCTCCACCGTGAGCGAGTCGTAGAGTGCGGCCTGCTGGAACAAAAACCCCATCTTCCTCCGGATAGCGTTGAGCTCGCCGAGATTGATCCCGGTAATCTCCTGCCCGTGGATATTCACCGAGCCCGCGTCCGGCTTCTCGAGCCCGATGATGATCTTCAACAAAACACTCTTGCCGGTGCCACTGCGGCCGAGCACGGCGAGCGTTTCACCGCGGGCGACCTTCAGGTCAATCCCGTTCAAGACCACCTGGGCGCCGAAGGACTTGTGCAGACCTCGCAGGACCACGGGCGGTTCGCCATTCCTTCTCTCAAGGTCTTCTATCACGATGCGGTCACAGGCCCCTTTCAGTTCCTCGTTGCGAACTCTTCAGCCAGATCTTCAGGGAAAAAACATGACAATCAGTTTCACCAGGACAACGTCGGCCAGGATTACAAACAGCGAAGATAAGACCACGGAGCTTGTTGCCGTACGCCCCACGCCCTCGGTGCCTCCTCGCGTCCGCATTCCCTGAGAGCACGCCACCAGTCCGATGATCAGGCCGAACACCATCGTCTTGAAAGTTGGCGGCAGTATGTCGCTGAAGCCCAAAGTGTTAAAACCATGGTGGATGAACTGCTGGAAGGAGATCGGCTCCGCCAGCATATCGGCCACCCAGGCCATGACCACCCCGAAGAAATCGGCAGCGAGGGTTAAGAGTGGCAGCACCAGGATGCAAGCCAGAATGCGGGTTGCGGCCAACAGCTTGTACGGGTTTACCGCTGACGCCTCGATGGCATCGATCTGCTCGGTGACCTTCATCGATCCCAACTCCGCGCCGATGCCTGCTCCCGCTCGGCCGCAGACGATCAAGCCGGTAACGATGGGACCGATCTCATGGATAATCGAGTACACGACGGCGGCAGGGAGCATTGAACCGGCGCCGAATCGAACCAGGCTATCGTGGGTTTCGAGTGAGAGGATAGCGCCGATGGCCCCTCCCGCCAAAGCCACAAGAGGAAACGATTTTGACCCGATTTCGTCGATTTGCCGGACAAGCTCGCGGAATTCAAAGGGCGGGGTCACTGCCGCCCGCAGAACTTGCCAGGAAAAAAGGCCCAGTTCACCGAACCATTCGAAGAAGCCGTTGATCAGACCTGTGCTGGAATTTGCAGTGGAGGACATGGGTACAACCTACACCCTCAGAAACAAGCCCTATTTCGGACCCGCTTTCCCCGCCGGCAGCATCTTCGTATTGTGCTGGAGTCTGATATAGGCCGCGGCAGCGCGTACCCGCACCGCATCCTTCTTGTCATCGAGCAGGGGGATCAAATTCTCCCGAAATTGTGGGAAGGGGTGCATCGCAATCAAGTGGGCGGCCGCAGCGCGTACGGACCATTCCTTATCCGATAAGGCTGATTCCACCGCATCTACCAGGGCTGGATCACGCGAGCTTCCGATGAGCAGCAGAGAGGCGGCGCGGGCAGAAGAATCAGGGGCCGAAAGGATACCTTGTGCTGAAGATAATCCGAACCCAAGGCCCGGGACGGGAGCGAAACCTACTGCGCTTATGGCGATGGTCGTGAAAAGCTGGGTAGGAGTGTGCAACAGGCGCAAGGCGCTTCGTTTCTCTTTACTAAGATAGCTTGATGACGCTTTAGACTCTTTGCTAACCACATCGAGGAGAAATTGCACTCCCTCGGGGTCATGCAGTTGATAAAGCACCTTGGCTGCGGCGAAGTCGACTTCGGGAACGGGATCCTGCAAGGCTTTCTTCAAAAGAGGCAGGGCTTGGTTATCCTTGAAGTCGCCCAGGGTGACAACCACCGCAATCCGGACTGGGACGTCGTGGTCATCGAGCATCGGGGCGAGAGAAGCCAGGGCGTTGTCTTTAATTCCCACCAAGCTGAGGGCCTCTGCCGCGCCCTTGCGACCGTCGGGATTCCGGTCATGGGCGGCGTCGTTCAGAATGCTCTGGCACCTTTGGATCGTGTCGGCGGGCTTAACCTGCCCAAAGGCTAGGGTCGTGCCCAGCATCATCAGTATCCATATCCGCATGGTGATTGGCTCCCTTCAGCCTGACCGGTGGTGACGGGGAAAGTATCAGTCGGGATCAGGCCCAGTAGGGCTTGTATCCATAGTACCCGTACAGCGTGGACCCCAAAGACAAGTCTGCCATATCAGGCCAGTTATTCTTGTCAAAGCCCGGCGCCTTTTCCAAAAGCTCCTTCTTGATATTCAGGACTAACCGCTTCTTGCCCGTGTCGACAGAAAAGGCCTGCCAGGGAATGGCAAACAGTTTGTCACCCATTCCAAGAAAGCCGCCGAACGATAATACGGCGTAGGCGATCCGTCCTCGATCCAAGTCGATCATGATTTCCTCGATCTTGCCTAGGTCTTCCCCTTTTTGGTTCACCACGTTGTCACCCTTCAAACTGCTCGCGGTGAGCACAAGCCCGAAAGTCTTTGCTGGTTGTATTGCTGCAGTCATGGTAGTTCTCCTTTATGTTTGAGGCTGAGCTGGGGGCAGTGGCTTATCGCCGACGCCTAGCTGAAAGAGCTTTGTATCGGCTCGCCTCTCCTCCCAGCGGCGTTTCGCATGATATTTCCTCGGTGATGTACGGTCTGTTCACATTTGACCAAACCACTGACCAAAATGGCACAGTACTACGTCCGTACAGTAGACCCCAGGCACACTCCCTGATGAAACCGGCCACGCAGGCAAGCCTCCGACTCCATGATGTGGAATGAGCAATTTTGACCAAACGTTTGAGCCGTCCTGAACTGACACTGAATCAAGCCAAGGGTAAAAGAAAAGTGCCTCGCGCATCTGTTGGGAGGCGGAAGTCACCGGGCGCTCCGCTCGGGGCACGCCGCGGGACCGAGGGTGAGAATGGAGACACGCCAGGGAAAAACGCGACAGCGTTGAGTATATGCCGCGATGACTCCAGCGTGGAAAACGCTGATGAAAGGAAAAATATGAAAACGCTTAAACTATGCTTAACCATGCTCATGCTGCTCGCAGTGGGGAGCCTGGTGGGCTGCTCAGGGGCATCCAAGCAGTCGCCTGATGTTTCTGACAGCATCCGCAAATCGCTCGATCA
>PLWR01000443.1 GCA_003165615.1 Acidobacteriota bacterium
AGTTGACGGCAAGATATCAACTGAGCCCGCGGAGTAAACCGCCCGGGCAAGAACGGGCATTTGCCAGCCAGCGGTTCGCGATACGGTTGGGTTCGGTCGAAGAGTGAAAGCTGATCGCTATAGGGTGACAGCTTTCCAGGAGGGCTTGTGGCAAGAGCACAGATTGGAGTCATCGGTGGCAGCGGTCTTTACAACATGCTGGGTCTGGAAAAGGTTCGAGAGGTGAAGGTCAGCACTCCTTTTGGGAAACCTTCCGACATTTATACCGTCGGGACTGTCGAGGGGCGGCAGGTTGCGTTCCTCGCCCGCCNNAATTTCCGCGCCAATATTTACGGATTCAAAAAGCTGGGCGTGGAGCGCATCATCTCGGTGAGTGCGGTAGGTTCACTGCGCGAAGATTTCCATCCGATGGATATGGCGCTTCCCACTCAGTTCGTGGACCGCACCACACGGCGCATCTCCACATTTTTCGGAGGCGGGTTGGTGGCACACGTGGGATTCGATACACCCGTCTGCCCAGTCATCGTTGACGTGCTCGCGCAATCCTGCGTGGACTCAGGCGTAGAGTTCCACAAGGGCGGAACTTACCTGTGCATGGAAGGCCCGGCGTTCTCTACCAAGGCGGAGTCAAATCTCTATCGGTCATGGGGTATGGATATCATCGGAATGACCAGCCTTCAGGAAGCCAAGTTGGCGCGCGAAGCAGAGATCTGTTACGCAGTACTCGCTATGGTCACGGATTACGATTGCTGGCACCCCGAGCACGACCACGTAAGCGTCGAGATGGTAGTCAACGTGCTGCGCCACAACGCCGAGCACGCCCGCTCGCTGGNNATCTCTCCCGCAACGTTGAGAATTCCCAGAAGATCGTGCGGCACGCGGTGCGTTCCCTTCCTGAGAAGCGCGAGTGCACATGCAGTTCCGCGCTGGCCCACGCGATCCTGACTGATCGCAAGAAGATTCCCGCCGCGACCAAGAAGAAGCTGGCCCTGCTGGTGGGGAAGTACCTGAAATAACTCGCTGTGGTCAATCCATGTTCCCGAGGTAAACGGCACCCTTATGTCTTTGCTGGCAGTTGGCTCAATTGCGTTTGATTCGATTCGTACGCCTTATGGCACCGTGGAAGAAATTTTGGGGGGATCAGCGACGTTTTTTTCCGTTACGGCAAGCTGGTTTACCTCCGTGTCCGTTGTGGCAGTGGTCGGCGAGGATTTTGGTGAGGAGCACTTCCGCGTTTTTCGCGAACGATCCATCGACACCCGGGGTGTCGAACAAGTTCCGGGCCGGACCTTCCGTTGGAAGGGCGAATACCTGGGCGACATGAATCAGGCGCACACGCTGGATACCCAACTCAACGTTTTTGAAAGTTTTGTGCCCAAGATTCCCACCGCTTATCTTGACAGTGAATTTCTTTTCCTTGGCAATATCGTTCCGGCTCTGCAGCTGAATGTTCGCCGATCTCTCCCCAACGTCCGCGCCAGCGCGCTCGATACCATGAATTACTGGATTCAGGGTATGCCGGAAGACCTGGCGAAGGTGCTGGCGGCGGTGGAGATTCTGCTGATTAACGAAGGCGAAGCCCGAATGCTTTCGAAGCAACCCAATCTAAAGAAGGCTGCCGCTTTTATCCAGAAACTCGGCCCCCGCGTCGTCGTCATCAAGCGTGGGGAGCACGGCGCCACTCTATTCGGCCCCGAGTCCATTTTCACTGTACCCGCTTTCCCCCTCGAGGAAGTTTTCGATCCGACTGGCGCAGGGGACACCTTTGCGGGCGGATTTATGGGCCACCTGGCGCGCACCGGCGACCTCTCCGACGCCAACCTCCGGCGCGCGGCAGTCTATGGCTCGGTAATGGGAAGCTTTGCCGTGGAAGAGTTCGGTGTCGGCCGCCTCTTACGACTGACGCCGACGGCAATTGAATCGCGCTACCGGGAAATCATGAATTTGACCCATTTTGATGCCTGAGTCTGGCGTTCCGTCCACCGCAAGTCAATCTGACACCTGGCGCATTCCCTCGCTCGCGCACGGCGCAGTGGTCACTTTGATTGTTGGAGTGGCCTGTGCGAGCCTGCGCTTTTTCTACACGCGTGGCTTGTCAAATATTTATGGCGACGGACTGGCGCACATGGAGGGCGCGCGGCGCATCTTCGATTCATTGACCCCCGGCTATGAAGAGATTGGCAGCGTTTGGCTGCCGCTGTTTCACCTCCTGGCCGCCCCATTGGCAGTGAGTGATTTCCTGTGGAGGACGGGGCTGGCTGGAAGCATCGTTTCATCCGCGGCTTTTGCGGGCACCGCTTGGCTCCTTTATCGGCTGGGAACGGGAATCAATGGGTGCCGGTCGGCAGGCATCCTTGCGCTCGCCGGAATTCTGCTCAGCCCCAACCTTCTCTATCTTGCAGGCACCCCACTGACGGAACCCTTGGCCATCTTCTGGGCGGTTCTGGTCGTGTACGAACTCTTCCGCTACAGGGAAACGGGCAGACTTCGAACTCTGTTGGGCGCAGCGGGGGCAGCGTTTCTTGGGACGCTCACCCGTTACGATGAATGGTACGTGCTGCCCTTCGCGGCCTTGTTTGTGCTGCTTGCGCGGCGTCAGACCTGGGAATCCCGCATCCGGCACGCCTTGATTTTCTCGATCGTTTCCGGGGCCGGTCCAATGCTCTGGTTGCTGCACAACGCCTGGCGCTTCGGGAATCCCCTGGAGTTTTACAACGGGCCATTTTCGGCCCAGGCTATCTATGCCCATCAACTTGCCACCACGGCGTTCCCCTATCCCACCGACGGCAAGCTTCTCCTCTCCGCGCGATATTATTTTGAGGACCTCAAACTGGTCCTCGGAATATGGCCACTCGAGCTGGCAATCCTGGGGCTGGTGGCGTGCACAGCGAACCGGCGAGTTTGGGGAAGGAGAGCGGCGGCATTTCTGTTCTTAGTCCCCCTGCCGTTCTATATCCACGCCCTCGCTTCTGCCGCCCTTCCGCTCTACCTTCCAACCCTGTTCCCTTTCACCTATTACAATTTGCGCTATGGAGTGGAAATGGTTCCGGCGCTGGCTATTTTCCCGGCCTTCCTTCTTCCGCGAGTTTTGCCCCGGCGTTTGCGTTACGGCTTGCTGGCGTTCTTTGTGATCGTGCTTGCCTGGCAGAGTCACTCACTCGTTGCCGGAGGAGCCGAGAGACTGGCAGTCGTAAAGGAGGGCGTCCTGAATACTCCTTGCCAATCACCGCGCCAGCAGGCCGTCGTCCGCTTCCTCCGTGGCAACTATGATGGACAGCGGGTGCTGGTGGCGTCGGGCAAGTGGCCGTGTGTTATGCCGCAGGTTGGGATTCCATACCGAAATACCATTACCGAGATGAACCGCAGTTATTGGCGCAGGCTCCGGCCCGATGCGGGGAAATCGGTGAAATGGATTATTCGCGGTGAGGGTGACGCGGTGGATGAGCTGATGCGTGCCGACCTTCAGGCGTTTGCGGATTTTGAGCTTCTCGAAAGAGACTCGTTTCGGAACGAACCGAGCGTGGCAATTTATCGCCGGCGGGACGAGCGGAAAAGCAGAAGGTAGAAAGTAGAAATCAGAAGCTAGAAGACTGAAGTGAGTGGGGGGAGGGACGCAATCCACAGTTTTTAATTCAGAATTCCCTCCTCCCTGTTTTTTCTGCTGACTAGGGAGAATCTCCGATGACAAAAGACGTCAAAGTTCCCTTTGCGAAGTTTCACGGCCTTGGAAACGATTTCATTGTTGTGGGAGCGAAAGGCCTTCCACACTCTTTATCCAAATTTGCGGCAGCGATTTTGGATCGCCACACTGGGGTCGGAGCGGATGGCCTCCTGGTCCTGCTCCCGCCCCGCAACAAGAAGCATGATGCGCGCCTCCGGTTTTTCAACGCGGATGGCAGCGAAGCGGAGATGTCCGGCAACGGCATCCGCTGTGCCGGCGCCTTCCTGGCGGAGATCTCCCCGGCCAGACGAACGTTCCTCATCGAAACACTCGCAGGTCTCAAATCCCTCGAGAAGGTGAAAGCAGAAGAGGGGAAGTGGCTGTTTCGCGTTGGCATGGGCGCTCCCATTTTGGACCCCGCCAAAATTCCGTTCAAAGCCCGTGACCATTCTTCTCCGGTCAGAGACTTCCTGGTGCACATCAAGCAGTGGGTGCTGCCAGCCGCGGTGATCTCGATGGGCAATCCGCACTGCTCCGTTTTTGTGAAGGACTTCGAACACATCGAAGCGCCCGTAGCGCCGGGCTTTGCTACGGCACCTGCCGCCGCAAAAACTGCAGAGTCCCTGAAATTCGAGACTCTGCAAGGCCCCGTCATTTGGGAAACTCTGGGACGCGAGATCGAGACATATCCGCTTTTCCCCAACCGCACCAACGTGGAGTTTGTGAAGGTGGTCTCGCGAAAAGAGATCGAGGTGCGCTTCTGGGAGCGGGGCGTAGGGCACACGATGTCCTCTGGAACAGGCTCCTGCGCCGCGACCGTGGCGAGTATCCTGAAAGGTCTGACGGAAAGGCAAGTGCGGGTTCGAACGGAGGCTGGCGCCCTTCAGGTGGCTTGGCCGGAAAATGGAGAAATCATCCTGACGGGTCCGGTTGAAAGAATCGCCCAGGGCACATACAATTACCGTTGAAATGGGGGGGCGGTGTCATTTGCGATGGGATCCCTTTCGAAGCCCCAGTCATTCCCGCAAAAGTGGGAATCCAGGGCGTCGACAGCGCATTTCCGGAAGTTTGCGCAGTGGATTCCCGCTTTCGCGAGAATGACTGCGCCTTACGAGGCTCATTTCTCGCATATAACGCAAGTACCACGGAATGACTCGCGCGTTCGTGGCGCCCGAGACCGGATTGTCGAAAACTGATCTTTATGGAGCCTAACCCATGACCTCTCGAGAAAGAGTTCTTACTGCCTGCAATC
>PLWR01000599.1 GCA_003165615.1 Acidobacteriota bacterium
GCCTCGAATCAGGATTCCTGTCGCATGCCGTTGGCGTGCCGTGGACCATCACGGCGGGAGCCTTGATTTGCGCCGGAGCCGGTCTGTGGACTTGGTGGGTGGTGCGTCGAAATCCCACAACTCCCCGCGAGCCGGAATGAAAAGTGGCCGCGCGGACTTGGTGCTGCTGGCACGGTTGGACTCCTTCAGAAAGTTCGGGTCGGGTGCCCCCTGGCTCTCCAAGCAAATCTGGAAGATCAAGTTCCAGCCATTCAGCCTCAGCAACCGACTCGTCTTATAAATCGGATTCCTCGTCAAGAACCAGTTCTAAATCTTCATACAGTTATGGAGGTGATTCATCAGACTCTTCCCGTGGCGGCAGCGGAATTGGAGTAGGGACTGTTATCATCTTGGGGATCGTCGCTCTCGTCGCGTTCGCAGCAATGAATTCTCAACCCGTAAGAAATTATCAGCCAGTGGCAGTCCATGCCTTATAAGGCAGAATGCTCCACCTTGAACGTCAGGTTTGGTTTGAGGCCGGCGGCAGCAGGCAGGAGGTGGTTTAAGACTTGTTCCGCCGTCATGCGGAATTTTCGACCGCGCGCGCTGACCTTTAACCAACCCTTCTGGTCGCGGTAATAGCGCTCGGTGAAGTTTTTGGCGCCAATAAAGACGATGTAATTCTCATTTGTTAAATTCATATGAATCGGGATTTCCCCATTAGTTGCTGGCCTATGACCGGCGTGGGTGTTTTTCGTGATTTTCTTTTCGTGATTTTCTTGCCTCGCTGCAGATTTGCAAGTCACATTTCGAGTCCATTCTTGGTTTTTCTCTCGCAAAGGGGTGCTCCGATGCCTTTTGGGGCTTCAACGCCCTTTTTCTCCCGGATGTGAAGACGCCTCCTCCGTTGATGTGAAGTGGTTTCGTCCCGTTGGCCGAGCAGCACAGGCGGCGGCCTGCAAAGCCGCAAAGGTGGATGCGACCCCCACACGGGATTCCATTTTCAAAAGCCGCGAGAGGCGCTGATAGCCTTCACCAATTCGGGCAACACAACCCCGGCCGCCCCAGCCAGAGCAAAATGCGCCTGCGGCGTGATGCAAATGGAGAAAGCCTGTTTGCTGCCGGTATCCGTGGCGGGCGCGCTGATGCCGGATGCGCATGTCGGCTACGGCCTGCTCGATTTGGAGAACCATCACAAATTCGCCTGGAAAGAAAAGTACATTATTGACGGCGTGGAACGCGAAGCCATCGTGCATCGCAAAGGCGCCACGCCGGCGGGCGCTGGAGTCCTGGGCATCATTCCCGGTTCCATGGCGTCGCCGGGATTTGTGGTGAGCGGAAGAGGAAATCCGGATTCGCTCAACTCGGCATCGCACGGCGCCGGTCGCGCGATGAGCCGCAAAGCCGCCAACGAGAGATTCAACTGGAAAGACGTGAACCGCCTTCTCCGCGAACGCGGCGTGACCCTCATCAGCGCCGGCCTGGATGAAGTCCCGATGGCCTACAAAAACATCCGCGAAGTGATGGCCGCGCAAAGCGACTTGGTGACGACGCTCGGCCAGTTCGATCCCAAGCTGGTGAAGATGGCTCCCAGCGGCGAACGCCCAGAAGATTGACTAAAGAATCCCCGACCATACGCCTGGCGGCATCGAGGCGCGGCTGTGGCGGGACGCTTCACGATTTCGATTCGCCGCGCCGCCGCCCCAAGCACGCCTCGGGAACAAAAGTCACCCTTTGAACTTCCCCCCCCCAATGCCAGAGTTTCTTGTTGCCCTCTCCCCCGCAAACGCCCAGCACCTCCGCCGCCGAAACCGCCTGGCTGAACTGCAACTCCACTGCGGCGCCTCGCGCCTGGGCCGCGCTGCGGGCGTGTGCGTGCGCGGCGTCGGCACCTTCTTTTGCCCGCCACACTACCGCCGCCAAACCCAGCACAAGACAGAGGAGAAACGCAACCAGTGCGGGCCGCGCCGCGAATCGCCGCAGCCACAGTGGTTTGGAGCCTGTCGGAGAATCCGGAAAGGGGTTCATGGCGCTGACGCCGCCGGTCCGCGCCACAGAGACGCGGCGCAAGCCTGGTTAAACCCAAATGCGGCTCGCGCACATCGGTTGAACGTCATTTCACCTGCAGGCATGTCCGAAAGATAACCGCCGGCTGGCGATGATGGAATTGTTTTCTGAACGGGGCGGCAGGCGGCGAGGGCGCAAGCCTCGCCAAACGACACCGGGAGCGGATCGGCCGTTAAATCCTGTCCGATCGGGGCAATTTGATTTTACACTCCCTTCACGCTGCGATAGACCAGCCCCTTTTGAAATGAACGAAGCACATATTCTGAAAATTGCAGGTGAACTCAAAGTGCAACCGAGGCAAGTCACCGCCACCGCCAAGCTTTTTGCGGAGGGCGCCACCGTTCCATTCATCGCGCGTTATCGCAAGGAAGCGACCGGATCGTTGGACGAAGTGGCCGTCACGAGTATTCGCGAACGGCTCCTGAGCCTGGCGGAATTGGATCAGCGCCGGGAGGCAATCCTGAAATCTCTCACCGAGCGCAATCTTCTCACGGACGCGCTCAAGTCCGCCGTCGCCGGGGCCGAGACGATCACTGCGCTGGAGGATGTTTTTCAACCGCACCGGCCCAAACGCCGCACCCGCGCCACCATCGCCAAGGAGCTTGGGTTGGAACCGCTGGCTGACACGCTCTTCGACCGGCAGTCCACGGCGGACCCGGACCAGGAGGCCGCGGCTTTTGTCAACGCGGAGAAAGGAGTCGCTGATGCGGACGCCGCTTTGGCGGGTGAGCCACGACCGTTATTTCCTCAATCGTGTCCGCACGGAAATACTCGCGTTCGAGGACGGCGCCAACTGCCACCGCCGAGTGACGATGGAGACGGCAGCCGATCCCGGGCTGCCGCATCGCTGCAGAATTAAGAACGCCGCGGCCACTTTCAGCTTCCTTTGGGTTGAAAAATCTGAATCCGTATCCGATGCGGAATGCCAAATCTGGCGGGGGCAATCCGCTCCAGCAAAGCCTGATGCTCCCGGTCAAATGCCTCCGTTTGTTCCGCGGTCAACGCCGCTCCAATCCACCTGCAGGCACGGATGCGGCCGCGCCAGGAAACGCGAGTAAAGGGCAGTTCAACTTTGAATTCGTGGTAGGTCCTCAAACAGAACCGGTTCCGCGACCAGGCCGGATGGAGTTCCGCGTCTTCGCCCCGGCCCGATCGGCCGGCCTGCGGATTGTGCTTGGCGATCAATTTGTCGGTCTGTCCTGCGATGCAGAATCCCAATGCAATGGCTTCGTGCCCGCGATTTGTGAATGAATCATTATGGATTTTTACAGAGATACTCCGCCGGACACTTCGACTCTCTGGCCATTGATCCAGCCGCTGTCATCCGACAAGAGAGAGGCAACCGCGCCGCCAATATCATCGGGAAGACCCACCCGCCCCAGGGCGGTTTGCGAGGCGATGAAATCATTGATCTGCTTGTTGTCGCGCACGGCCCCGCCCCCAAAATCAGTTTCAATCGCGCCCGGCGCCACCGCATTAACGGTGATTCTGCGCGCTCCCAGTTCTTTGGCCATATAGCGTGTCAATACTTCGATGCCGCCTTTCATCGCGGCATAAGCCGCATATCCGGGAAGCGAAAAGCGCGCCAGACCTGACGACAAATTCACAATCCGTCCGCCGTCCTTCATGAGGGGGAGCAATTTCTGGGTCAGGAAAAAGGTCCCTTTCAGATGGATATTCATCAATTGATCGAACTGCTCTTCGGTTGTTTCCATGAAGGTCGCGTGGATGCCGATCCCGGCATTATTGACCAAAAAATCGAAATCATTCCGCTCCCAGGTTTTCTTGAGCGCACTTTTCACATTTTCCGAGAAGGCCTTGAACGATTTGTGGTCGGCGACATCGAGCTGCAAGGCCACCGCCTTGCGGCCCATTCTCTCAATCTGAACAACCACCGCATCTGCTTCCACCTTCTTGCTGTTGTAGGTCAGGATAACGTCATGCCCCTTCCCAGCCAAATGAAGGGACATGCTTTTGCCAAGACCCCGGCTTCCACCGGTTATGATCGCAATTTTCATCTTGGGAAGATACTGCGCAAAGTCTCTTCGGCACAATGGAAAGTGCGTCCCCACCGTTGGCACCCGTGGCACCCGTTGACTCTCCTGCCGCGGCAGTGGCATTCTCCCCGTTATGGAACTTGATCTGGCAAACAAAGTCGCCATCGTCACCGGGGCAAGCCGGGGGATTGGCCGGGCCATTGCGGAGGCGCTGTCGCAGGAGCGCCTGCGTCTTGTCTTTGCTGCGAGATCAGGGGAACTGCTCCGGGAAGTAGCGCAATCCGCTACATTGAACTGGCGAGCCACGTCCCCNNTGCCACGGCCGCGGAACGGGATGCCTTCCGCGCCCGGCTGGATCCTTTCATCGCAGACATTGGCCGGTTCAAGATTGCATCCCTCTCCGAAGGCCACAACGCCGACGAATGGATCAAGAAAATGNNGGCGGCGGCATCTCCGTGATTGACCCGCAACCTCACTCTGTACGGATTACAAGCAAGATTAAGTTTTTGAAGCAACGGAATATTCCAGTGCGGCTGTAAGGAATTTTATTTATTCAGGGGGGGAAGCCGGATGACGATATTCGTATCCCCGGCCTGGGCTGGCGTTCCGCCATCCAGATGTGTGGAAATGCTCCAGTCATGCGGGTCATGATAGTCGGCATAAACTCTAAGCGGTGCGTCGCAAACTGTATCAAAGGAAAATTTTCCTTCGCTGTCCGTTTTCGTATTGCACCAGGGCTGTTGCGACCATTTGTCCTCAGAGTTCATCGGCTGCCCTTTGCCCATGAAATAAACCTCCGCTTCGGCGAGCGGCTTCCCGGCTTCGTCCAATACCCGTCCGGCAATTTTGAGGTTGGCGCGTTTGAGCACAAAGGTCGGAAACTCGTAGCGGTTAGTCTGCGTGTCTTTCGCTTCCACCCGTGCGTTGCCGGAGCCATATCCTGTGGCTGCTATATACCAAATTCCATATTCACGTCCCTGCGGCAGGGCGGAGACTGAAAACTGTCCCAATTCGTTTACCTTGGTTCGTTGCGCTTCCAACTTGTGATCCGAGCGACTGGCCAGAAACCCAAGGTCCAATTCTGCCCCAATAATCGGCGCACCTTCGGGATCCTTGACCGAACCCGAGACCGTGATGGCTGGTTGCAGAACCAAATCAACATTGGTTGTCATCATGTGGAATTCCTGCGCCGCAGCGAGGTTCTTTTCCACATCGCGGGCCATAATGGAATTGGTCTCAATATTATCTCCCATGTAAACGACCGTGTCCTTTGGCCCAATTATCTCGTATCGGCCTTTTGCGTCTGTCCTGACTTCGGCGTAAGGGCCGGCACCGTCATGATGCCCCGGATAATATTCCACGCGCACCCCCGGCGCCGGCGCGCCGGATGGGTAGCGCACGGTGCCGGAACAATACAGGACTTGTTGGGCGAAAGTGCTGTTAGCAATGGCAATTGTCAGGGCAAAAATAATTCGCGTTTTCATACGGCATCTTCTTTCGGATGGACAGAGTGTTCATCCTCTCACTCTATATGACACCGGAGATCGCTATTTCTTAGAAGAAAAATGAACATATTTCCGCCTCCTCAGCAGAATCCGCCCCAAGGCCACCTTGAAGGTGGGCAAA
>PLWR01000341.1 GCA_003165615.1 Acidobacteriota bacterium
TCAACCCCTATGTCGCCCACCCGCAAGTCAACCCGTGCTTGTGCGGCTATTTTACGTGGGATAAGATAATTATTTGCGGTTCTGAACATTCAATAATATGGATACATGCGACTTCACTTGGAGGTGTGGTCTTGGCAGAAGCTCCCAAATATGACCTGGTAGTGATCGGAAGCGGCCCGGGCGGATACGTGGCGGCGATACGCGGCGGCCAGTTGGGCCTGAAAACCGCGATTGTTGAGAAGGACGACAAGTTTGGCGGGACGTGCCTGCACGTCGGTTGCATTCCCACCAAGGACCTGCTGCTCAGCGCCGACGTCTACGACTACGTCAAGAACGCCCAGGAATTCGGCATTATCGCCAAAGACGTTTCCGTCGATTGGCCGGCCATCCTGGCGCGCAAAACCAAGGTGGTCACCAAGCTGGCAAATGGCGTGGAATTCCTGCTGAAAAAGAACAAGGTGGACATGATCCGCGGGCTCGCGAAGATATCCGGACCCGGCAAAATCAGCGTCACCGACCCCAAGGGCGCCGCGCAGGAAATCACCACAAAGAATATCATGCTGGCCACGGGCTCCGAAGCCCGCATGTTGCCCGGTCTCGAAGCGGACGGCAAAACCCTGCTGACCAATAAAGAGATTCTGAGCCTGCCGGCGATTCCGAAGTCGATGGTCATCATCGGGGCGGGCGCGGTGGGCGTGGAATTCGCTTCCATCTTCTCGCGTTTCGGGACCAAGGTCACGGTGCTGGAAATGCTGCCACGCGCCTTGCCGCTGGAAGATGAGGAGATTTCCACGGAGCTCGAGAAATCGCTAAAGCATCAGGGCATTGCCATTCAAACGCAGGCCAAGGTGAAGAAAGTTGTCAAAACTGCGACGGGCATCGCGGTGGAATACACGGTGGCGGACGGGAAACCGCAGACTATCGAAGCGGAAACATGCCTGGTGGCCGTGGGCCGCGTTCCCAACACCGCGAACCTTGGTCTGGAAAAAACCCGCGTGCAACTAGAGCGGGGATTCGTGAAGACCAACGGTGTCATGCTGACCGATGAGCCCGGCATCTACGCCATTGGTGACATCGTGGCGAACAGCCCGTTGCTGGCCCACGTGGCCTCGATGGAAGGCATCGTGGCCGCCACTCATGCGGCCGGTAAGCACGCGGAAGCCATCAATCACCGGCAGATTCCCAATTGCACTTACACCGAGCCGGAGGTGGCCAGCGTGGGCCTGACGGAGTGCCTGGCGCGTGAAGCCGGCCACAAGGTGAAGATTGGAAAGTTCCCCTACGCCGCGGTCAGCAAGGCCGCCATCCTGGGCGCGCGCGAAGGCTTTGTAAAAGTGGTCAGCGACGAGCAGTACGGAGAAATTCTGGGCGTCCACATCATCGGTCCGCGCGCCACGGAGACTATTGCCGAAGCCGTCATGGCCATGCGCCTGGAAGGCACGGTCGCTGACATTGCCCACACCATCCACGCCCACCCTACCCTGGCGGAAGCAGTGGGAGAAGCCGCCCACGCGGCAGTGGATTGGCCGATACACATCTAGGGATTAGGGGTTAGGGATCAGGGATCAGGAGCTAGGGGTTAGCGGCAGGATCTCCTCTAACCCCTAATCCCCAACTCCTAATCCCTGTTTTTATGCTTCTCCATCTGGAACAACTCGGGCTCGTGGATTACGCCGCGGCGCTTGAATTGCAAAAAGAAAAAGTTGCGCAGCGCAAAGCCGGAGCCATTCCCGATACGCTGCTCCTGCTCGAGCACCCGCACGTTTACACGCTGGGCCGCAACGCCCGGCAGGAGAACATGCTGGTGTCCGAAGAATTTCTCGCCTCGCGCGGCGCCCAGGTTTTCCCCACCGACCGCGGTGGCGACGTGACCTACCATGGCCCCGGCCAACTGGTAGGTTACCCGATTCTCGACCTCACCCGGCACCAGCGCGACATCTCCTGGTACATGCGATCGCTGGAAGAAGTCTTTATTCGCACTGCGAATGATTACGGGATTGAAGCCGGGCGCTCCAAGGGCGCGGCTGGCGTCTGGGTGGGGGACGACAAGCTGACAGCAATGGGCGTACACCTCTCGCGCTGGGTTACCTCGCACGGCTTCGCCATGAACGTCAACACTGACCTGCGCTACTTCGAATGGATCGTTCCCTGCGGCCTGCAAGGCAAGGGCGTGACATCCCTCGCCAAACTGCTCGGCCACTCGGTGGAAATGCAAGAGGTCACGGAACGAGTGGTGGAGCACTTTGGGGAAGTGTTCGGGTTGGAGGTGCTGGCAATCCAGCACTCGAATGTTGAAAGTTAAGTATAGAAGTAGCGGCGGCTTTACAGGCTGCGGAAAAACCTATCAAACTGTCATTCTGAGGTGCCAGCAGGCGACGAAGAATCTCGCATTGTATTGAAAACACTCAGAGCGAGATCCTTCGCTGCTGCTCAGGATGACAGGATTGAGGCATTTTTCCGCAACCTTTTTAGGCCGCCATTTGGCGTAAAACATCCGTAACCCTGAATAGTTCGTCGGAGGTCGTTGACCTTCGCAGCTTGCTGCCCTACGATGAATGGATGGCAGTGGCCGGTGTGTGCAAGGCCCGGCAGTCGCCACTAGATAGCGGCTGTTCAGAGTTCAATGCCACGGACAACTGACGACGGACCACGGACAGTTTCTTGCGTGACTCATTTCTCAATAACGCGGTGAGGTAGATCATGGCCACAAACGTCATCATGCCCCAAATGGGGGAAAGCATCGCGGAAGGAACCATCACCAAGTGGATGAAGAAGGTTGGTGAGCGGGTGGAGCGTGACGAACCCTTATTCGAAATTTCCACCGATAAGGTCGATGCGGAGATCCCCTCTCCCGCCGCCGGCGTCTTGACGCAAATACTGGTGAAAGAGAATGAGACTGTAGCCATCAATACGGTTGTGGCCGTGGTCGACGGTGGAGGCGCTGAGGCGGATGCCAAACCGGATGACTCAACCGTGTCCAGTGCGGAAGCCCCGGTAACGCCGGCTCCTGCGGCGAGCGCCGCGCCAGCCCCGGCGTCGCAGCCCCCTGCGGAAGAAGCTGGGGAGGGCGAAGACGTTCGCACATCTCCCTTGGTGCGGCGTATCGCTCGGGAAAATAATGTGGAGCTCAGCGACGTCAAGGGTTCCGGCTTGGGTGGCCGAGTAAGCAAGAAGGACATTCTGGATTACATTGAGCAGCATCGTGCCGGCGCTGCCCCATCGACCTCTCAACCAGCCGCAGCCCCCGCACCAGCCGCGCACCCGGCTCCCGCGCCCGTGGCATTTTCGGGAGCAACGCAAATCGTTCCCATGACGCCCATGCGCCAAAAGATTGCCGAGCACATGGTGATGAGCAAGCATACGTCGGCACACGTTTACACCCTGGTGGAAGTAGAAATGACGCGTGTCGTGGGGACGCGAGAACGCTTCAAGAAGGAATTCGAAGAGCGCAATGGCATCAAGCTGACCTACACGCCGTTCTTCGTCCGGGCTTGTGTGGAAGCGATCAAGGAACTGCCGATCATCAACTCGTCGCTCGACGGCACCAACATCATTTACAAGCGGGATGTGAATATCGGCATTGCTGTTGCGCTGGAAAACGGCCTGATCGTACCCGTGATTAAACGCGCCGACGAAAAGAATTTTCTGGGCGTCGGCCGTTCGGTGCAGGACCTGGCAGACCGCGCCCGCACCAAGCGCCTGAGCGTGGACGACGTTCAGGGTGGCACCTTTACCATTACCAATCCCGGCAGCTTCGGCGGATTGTTCGGGCTGCCCATTATTAATCAGCCCCAGGTGGCAATTCTCGGCGTGGGTGCCATTGAGAAGCGTCCCGTGGTGAGAGACGACGCCATTGCCATCCGTCACATGGTTTATCTTTCCGTGTCCTACGACCATCGCGTCATTGATGGCGCCGTGGCGGAACGCTTCATGGG
>PLWR01000435.1 GCA_003165615.1 Acidobacteriota bacterium
GGGCGATGGCGTATGGCCTTCCCGTCGTCGCGACCCGAGTGGGGGGCCTTCCGGAAATTGTGGTGGAGAATGAAACCGGCTGGCTGATTCCGCCCAGTTCGCCTGCGGCGCTGGCTGACGCCATTTTTCTGGCCTCTCGCGACCGCGAAAAACTGATCGCGTTCGGCCGGAACGGCCGCAATCGGGCCGAGGGGTTTTCTGCTGCTATAATGGTCAACAGCACAGAGGCTCTTTATCAGCGCCTGGTTTGCGGTAGACTTCCTAGGTGCTAGAATCGAAACTCGGAATTCGCTGCATGCTTCCGAGTTTCGATTTTCGAGTTTCGGCCTCTCCTGACACTTGGAGCAATATCGCGTGACTATGTTCTACATCATCATTGGGCTTTTTGGCCTTTGCTTTGGAAGCTTTTTGAACGTCTGCATTTTTCGCCTGCCCCGGGGGGAATCGATTGTCCTTCCCCGCTCGCATTGTCCGCGCTGCAATCACGCCATTCGTTGGTACGACAACATCCCCCTGATCAGTTACCTGGTTTTACGCGGACGTTGCCGCGATTGCCATGCACGAATTTCGCCGCTTTATCCCTCGGTCGAGGCATTAACGGCACTGGTCTTGCTTTTGACTTTCCTCTCCTACGGATTGGGAGCGGAATTCGTCAAATACGCTTTGTTCAGCATGTTGCTGATCGTTCTCATTTTTACGGACCTGCTTGACCGGCGTATTCCCCACTCCGTAACCATTTTCGGAATCTGCCTGGGAGTGGTGTTCAGCTTTTTCATCCCAGTGGATGATCGACCGCTCGGCTGGATCTTCCGGCATTGGGGCATCTATCTGGAAGGCTCAATCCTCTCCCTCGCGGGCGCCGCCGCGGGAGCTTTGGTGGGGGGCGGGATCTTCTACGCCGTAGGCGAGACCTTTTACCGGTTGGGCGGGAAGCAGAAGGAATATCTGGGGTTCGGTGATGTCATGCTGATGCTCATGATGGGAACATTCTTTGGCGTGCCTTTGACCCTGATGACGATCCTCCTGGGCTCATTCGGAGGATCGGTTCTCGCGCTTGGCATGAGCGCCATCAACTCCCGTTTCCGCGGTTATGCCTGGCCGTATGGCACGTTTTTGGGGATCGCGGCAATCTGCGCCAGTCTGAAGGGTAGCTGGCTGCTCGATTGCTATTTTCGCTGGTCGGGGATGGTACGGTGACCATGCATCCACACTTCAACCCCCAAACATTGATTTTGCTTTTCGGTGGCGGCGTGCTGGTGGTCTGCGTCCTGACTATGGGAGTCTACCTCCTCCAAAAATCCCTTGGCCGCGGCCTGAAATCGCATGAACCCAAACCGAAAAGATTGCGATTGGATGACGAAGCCACCTTCACGCTCGCTACCGTCAAGGGCGTCGTCACGGAGCTGAAGACTGAACAGAAGGCGATGCAGGAAAAACTCATTGCGGCGGAGCGCCGTGCCGATGAAAACACCCGCAAGTTTGAAGTGCTCGCCCGCGAATTTGAGCACGGTTTGATGATTCTTGATGCCCAGGGCTTTGTATCTTTTTCCAACCCACTGGTCCGCAAAGTCCTGGCCGTGGACACGTGGTCGCGTCGCCGCTACGCAGAGATTTTCCACGACATCCCCGCCTTGTCGGAAATCATCGGGGCATGTTTTGAAACCGGAACTGAAGTCCGGAAGAAAACCATCAAATTCCAAGGCTCGGATGGGAGCAAGCGCCGGGTTGATGTTTCTGTGCTACCAACTCGCGACCGCAGCGGGGCTGTGGAATTCGTCGCCTGCGTGTTTCGGGAAGTAGCACCGACGTCTTCGGACACGTAGCCGCATGGCAAAACGCCAATGTTCCCTATCCTCTCTTGCCACTGCGAGTTGATTAATTCAACAACTTGACGAGATTTTGGAAAATCTTCAAGCCATCCTGGGAATACTGGCCGGGAAGCGAAGCGCGTTCGGGATGAGGCATCAGACCGAGTACGAGGCCGCTTTCATCGGTGATGCCGGCAACCGCGCCGGGGGAGCCGTTCGGGTTGCTCGGATAGTCCATGGTGGGCCGGCCGTTTTCGTCTCCATAGTAAAAAACCGCACGCGTCGCGGAGGAAGAATCGGAAGCGCAGAGCAAGGGCCGTCCCTCGCCGTGGGCGGAAGGCATCTCCAGAACCTGTCCGGCCAGGCCCTCTGTCCATGCGCACGCTTGCGTGGAAACAATCATCCGGACCTTGCGATCTTCAAAACGCGCCGATTGATTTTCAATCAGCGCCATGGTGCGTTGGCCGGGGGTGCGGCCGGGAAGAATTCCGGCTTCGGTAAGAACCTGGTAACCATTACAGATTCCCAGCAAGGGTTTCTTCGCGTCCAGGAAGCGCACCAATTGGTCGCGCAGCCGGGCCACGAGCATGGTGGCGAAAATCCTTCCCGCGCCCAAATGGTCGCCGTAGGAGAACCCGCCGGGAACCACCGCGGCGTGATAATCATCCAGCCGGGTTTCGCCGCCGATCAAATCCTTCAACAGGACCAATTCCGCATTGCCTCCTGCCAGTTCAATCGCGGCGGCGGTCTCCTCATGGCAATTCGTTCCGGGGGCATAAAGGATGGCTGTTCTCGCCTGGCTCATTTCACAACCTCACGAAAAGTTTCACTCCAACTCTCAGCTAACTGCGCAACGGATTCTTCCCAAATCACCGTCTCCTGGTCTACAAGCATCAAGCGCGGCTCAGCGGTGACGTAGCCAAGAAACTGATGCGGAATTCCTGCCAAGCGTGCGGGAATTTCGAAGTCCGGCAGCACCTCAAGCAGGCATGACCCGATAAACTCACCGAAGAGGAGGCCATCGCGCCGAGCGGCGGGGATCCCGTGCAAATCCACTCGCGCACCGAGCCCCGACCCGAAGGCGCCTTCAAACAGACGCAGCAGCAACCCACCTTCCGCGACGGCGGAAGCGGAAACATAGTGGCGCCGCGCGTGGAGCTCCAACAGATAATCCCACTGCACCTGCATGGAGATGGCGTCATAGGCATCAAACAAGCGATCACCGCGCTGCCCCAGGGAGTCAGCATAAACCGTACCCCCCAGAACATTCGCGTCGTAGCGGCCCAACAGCAGCAGGCGATT
>PLWR01000188.1 GCA_003165615.1 Acidobacteriota bacterium
CCGGCGCCGATCAGCCGCGCGGCCAGTTCACCCAAATCCGGCTCATGACCGACCACCAGAACGCGGCGGCGGTTCGAGCGTTTGGCGAGGAAGGTGATCAAGGCTTCCGGAGCGCCGCCGGGACGCAGAGCCTCGCAAATGTCCAAGGGAGGCTTGGACCCGAGAGCCTCACCAACAATCTCGGCGGTCCCCACGGCGCGCACGAGCGGGCTGGAAACTATCCAATCTGTTTCCATCCCCGCACGAATCAGCCCCGAGGCGATTTCACGCATCTTTGCCTTACCCTCGGACGTAAGTGGCCGCTTGGCATCGTCCATAACGGTGGTGACGTCGCGCTCCACAGCGAGGCCGTGCCGCATAATGTAGAGCTCATACTCCGCCGGACGTCCTGCCCGGCCTTCATCGGTTTCTTTGTTGCTCATAGGTCGCTTCCTGAACAGAAATTGGAGTGGCAGGTCCGTTTGATGTACAGGCGGCGGAACGCATCACCATGCACTGGGCACGCGGCTATGGGCTGACGCAAAACCGCCGCTACAAGAATCCCCTGACCCGCGCCAGAGTTTTGCGAAGTTACCAGGACTCCTTGGAATCGTCGCGGGCCGCACCCGCCCATAACGCTTCAAACTCCTGGCTGTAGGCTTCGACGGAGTACTCATCCCGAAGAATTAGAAGATTCTCCTGATTTTCCTCTTCCGATTCGTGCGTCCAATTGTAACTTCCCGTGACCACCGTCTGCTGATCGAGGATGACGAATTTGTGGTGCATCTTGGACCCTCGTCCCTGCCGGCCGAACGCCAGGCGAAAAGGGATGATAGCACCGGAAAGGAGTTCCTGCGTGGTGCGGCTCTCCTTGTATTTGTTTCCATCCACCAGCAGGCGAACGCGAACCCCGCGTTGCGCTACATCTTCCAGCGCGTCGGCGAGGCCGGGATGGTTGAAGCGATAAAGCGCCCCCTCAATGGAACTGGACGTCTCGTGCATCAGACTCATGATGACGTCCGCGACGGACTCACTGCGCGCAAATTTTATTTCCATCGTCACCCTTCGAACCGCGCAAGGCAATTCTATGTGGAATCGGCCTGGGATTCAAGCACGGTCATGGAAATTGTTACACGCAGATTAAGAAATACGCTTTACAGTATTGTGAAGATTGTAGCGGCCACACATGAAGGGCGGGTTTCACACGCCACGGGAAAAAATGCTCCCCTCCTCAGATAAGGAGGGGATTAAGGGGTGGTGCTGAAAAAGGCGTCAGCAACCCGGCGGCTGGGATAACCAGCCCGTCGCCTACGGCGCCACCCCTCCTGAATCAGGAGGGGAGTTTTCTTGGACAAGCCCGGCGGGACCCTACGCTAATTAATTTTGAGCAACTCGACGTCAAACGTCAGGGTGGCATTGGGCGGGATTGCGCCGGGGTATCCCTTCTCGCCGTAGGCGAGGCGAGGAGGAATGATCAGCTTGCGCTTTCCCCCCACGTGCATGGTGGCAAGCCCCTCGTCCCATCCCGGGATAACTTCGCCGCGGCCCACATGGAGTTCAAAGGGTCCTCGGCCCGGTGAGAGGGAGCTGTCAAAAACCTTGCCATCGAGGAATCGGCCGGTGTAATGCACCAGGATGTCGTCGCCGAGCTTGGGCTGCGGCCCCTTACCCACCACCACATCCTGATATTTCAGGCCGGAACCTGTGGTGATCCACTGGGCGGTCAAGGGAGGTTTGGGGGCTGTGGTCTTGGCTCCGGCGGCAGGAGTCGTCTTCCCGGTCACGGTGTGGGAAGTTGCGGTCTTGGACCCAGTCAGGGAAGTAGTCTTGCCGGTTGCCGTCTTGGAAGAGGAGGTCTTGGATGTGGTGGCAGAAGTAGTCTTGCTCGTTGTGGCCGTGGACGCACCCGGCTTGGATGCCGTTGCCGAAGTCTTCTTGCCGGTGGTGGTCGTGGATGAGCCGGTCTTGGCAGTGGTTGTGGAAGTCTTTGGCGTGGTCGTGGACGGAGCCGGAGTCTGCGGCGAATCCGCCTGCGCCAGGAGAATTCCGGCCGAAATAAAACTGCAAACAAGAACGATGATTGAACGCTTCATAGTCCATCCTTTCGAAAATATTTAACTGGGTAAGGTATCAAGACCGGAGGGGCAATTCAAGAACCGCGCCAGGTGGCGGGGGCAGGCTTGTTGATTCCCCGCCCTCGCCCCCGTGCAAGGGCGCGGATTTCAACTTCACCGATAATGGTGGAAAAGGGAAGCCGCGCCAAGGGCAGTCGCCATGGTGAAAGAATCAATCCTTACCCGGGCTCTCGCTACCGTACTGGCGTATAATCGGGGGCTAATGCTGTCCTATACTCTTTGCCTAGAGAGGAGGCGGCTGTGAAATCGTCAATCGTGCGAATCGTTATCATGGTTTTATTTTTGGGATTGGCGCAGGCGGTCTCCGCTGCCCAGGGAATTCTGCAAAAGAATCTTTGCATGAATTCATTCCCGGTGAGCGGAAGCGGTTGCCACGTGGTGAGGAAGGCGGGATGGCGTGGTATCGGTACGGAGCCATCGGCCGCACCCTCGCAGGCTGCGGGCGCGGTGAAGCCGGAACCGTTGACCAGCCAACAACTCCTGGAACTGGTCTCCGCGCACTTGACCAATCAGCGCATTGCTGAATTGCTGAAAGCCCGCGGCATCGATTTCGAGGTAGATGACAATTACGTGCGTACCTTGCGGAAGGCGGGCGCGAATGACCAGCTCATCATCCTGTTGCGCGAGGCGAGCAAGAAAACGGCCGAGGTCGCGGTGGGAACCGCGCCCAATGCCCAGGTTTTCCTCGACGGAAATCTCCAGGGCCAGGCCAACCCTCAGGGCGAACTGGAGTTTCTGGCGACCCTCGGCCCCCACACGCTAAAGGTCTCGCTGGCCGGTAAGCAGGATTTTGAGCAGAGTTTGACGGTTGAGGGAGGACAGCCCACCCGCGTCGTGGCGCCGCTGGCGGACCTTGCCGGCTCCCTGCGAGTAAAGGCTCCCAGCGGAGCCGCCATCTGGCTGGACAGTTCCGTCCGCGGAACCGTGGATGCAAGTGGTGAGCTTTTGCTTGGCGATATTCCTGCGGGAGCGCATTCGCTGCGGGTCACGGCGCAAGGCAAGGTGGATGATTCGCGCAACATCACCATTGCCGCCGGCGCGGAGCTGCCTGTTACCGTGACGTTTGCCGATGCGGTGCAAACGAACCCGCAGGACGGGTTGAAGTACGTCTGGATTGCACCCGGGAATTTCTTGATGGGCTGTTCGCCGGGGGACAACGACTGCGCTGATTCCGAAAAGCCTGCCCACCCGGTGACCCTCAGCAATTCCTATTGGATTGGACAGACGGATGTGACCGTAGCCGCGTATAAGCAGTATGCTCAAGCGGCGAAAGTGAAAATGCCGCCCACTGCCCCCAAGCCCTACCACGGTTGGAGTAATGGCAGCCTTCCCATGGTAGACGTGATCTGGGATGAGGCGAACCAATACTGCGCCTGGGCGGGTGGCAGGTTGCCCACCGAGGCCGAGTGGGAATACGCCGCGCGCGGCGGAAGCCCCCAGGCGCGCTACGGTGACCCCACCGCGATTGCCTGGCTCAAGGAGAACGCGGCAAACCGGACCCACGAAGTCGCCGCCAAGCTGCCCAATGGCATGGGCCTTTACGACACCCTGGGAAATGTTTGGGAGTGGGTCAGCGATTGGTTCGATCCCAATTACTACCAAAGCGGCGCTGCCCAAAACCCCACGGGTCCAGCCACCGGCCAGGGAAGGGTTTTGCGCGGCGGGGCATGGATTGTCGATACCAAACTCATTCGCGTTTCCGACCGCTCCAGCAATACGCCCGACGCCCGGTCGGAATTCTTCGGTTTCAGGTGTGTGTGGCAGCCGAAAACCCCTTGAGTGCCGGTCGGTAATGGTGTCCTTTGCGCGACCCGGGCGCTCGGAAGTGCAGTCATTCCCGCGGAGGCGGGAATCCACTCCTCAAGCCATTGGAAATGAGCCGTTGACGGAATGGATTTCCGCCTTTGCGGGAATGACCGGTGCTTCGAGAGGGTTTCCATTCCAAATTACCCCCCCCCGTCTTTACGCTTGCCGGGTATAGTCCTTTGATCTATACTAAATCCGAAAGGAAAATTAACATGGCCAAGACGGGAGTTGCCAGGTTGTTTCGCAATGGACGAAGCCAGGCGGTTCGGCTTCCCCAGGAGTTCCGCTTTGAGGGGGACCGGGTGCGGGTGCGGAGGGTCCCAGGCGGGGTTCTTCTGGAACCGTGCATCGCCGACACCGCCAAGTGGTTTGAGGAATTGGACCGATGGGGTGCGGAACCTTTGCTTTTCGAACGTAAGCAGCCCAAGACCCCGCCTCGCGAGATGTTCAAGTGAACTATCTGCTCGATACCAATGCCTGCATTGCCCTAATCAATGGCAAGCCCTCATCCGTCCGCAGCCGATTCCAAAGGGCTATCGCTGCGAGCGGCAAAGTGTTTATTCCTTCCATTGTTGTTTTTGAACTCTGGTACGGGATTGCCAAAAGCTCGCAGCCGGAAACCAACCGCCAGCGCCTCGGAGCGTTTCTTGCCGGGCCCGTTGCGCCTTTGGCTTTTGACGACGATGACGCCCAGTCTGCGGGCGCAATTCGAGCGGCATTGGAGGCTGTTGGCAAACCGATCGGCGCGTATGATCTGTTGATTGCCGGCCAGGCGCTACAGCGCAAGTTTACCTTGGTGACCGCAAATGTCACGGAGTTCGCCAGAGTCAAAGGGCTAGCCTGGCAGGATTGGTCCAAGCCGTCCTAAATTTTGGTCATTCGATTTTCCAAAGAACACTTACCCGCTTGCCTGTTCACGCAAATTGCGCATTAAATTACGCAAATTGCGTAGCGGTCCGGTACCCCAAGAACAGAAATGCATCCCCTGCGTGTTCAAAGCAAGCGGCGCGTTTCTGACTTGTCCTTCCACAAGACCCGGCCGGCCCACGCCAGGCTTGCGGCCAGTGTCCCCGCGCCCGCCCAAAAGAGGTGATTGCCGATCCAACCCCGCCCGTTGGTCCAAAGCAGCACTCCTGCCATCGTCAGCATCCACAGAGCGCTCCAACCCAACGCCTCCAGAAAATCGGGCACTCCTGCCATCCATATCTTCTCCCGTGCCACGGCGCGCGAGATGCGCGGGGGCAATACGGACGGATTCAGATCCGCTATCAATTGCGTTGTCAAACTCGCGTCCATCTCGGCAAGCGCCTTCGCCCATTCGCGACAGTCTTCGCAACTGGACAGATGCTGAGCCAAATTCGTCTGTTGGCCGAGTTCCAATTGTTCCCGTTCCAGAATCAATTCCTGCCAGTCTTCACACTTCATGTCCTGCTCCTCGATTTTTCCATCAACTCTGCCTGAAGCCGTCTTTCCACGAGGGCGCGGCGGCCACGGCATATCCAGGTTTTCACCGTGCCCATTGGCGCCCCCAGCGCGGCCGCCACTTCCTTGTAGGATCGCTCTTCCAGATAAAACAACGTCAGCGCTTGACGCTGCGATTCGGGAAGTTCGGCCAGCCACGCCAGCGCATCGGTTTGTGGTTCCCGCCGGGCCTGCTCCAATTCACGGGCCTGCACTCTCCGCAATATATCCGGATCGGTCAGGGACTCTGCCGCCGCTGTCTTTGTTCTTTCGATCATGGTAAGACAGGCATTGCGCGTGATCGTATAGACCCACGTGGAGAGCGACGCCTCCCCTCGAAATGCTCCCAGGGCCCGCCATATGCGCAGGAAGACTTCCTGCGCCGCCTCTTCCGCCAGGGCCCGATTGCCCAGCATGGCATAACACAATCGCAATACCTTACCTTCATGCGTTTTCAGAAACTGCTCAAAGGTGCTGTCTTTCGAATCCATAGCCTTGCTTCCGCATCCAGCGATGCATCAGGTTCGCCTTTATGCAAGGTGGGGATCATCATCCCATGTTCATCAGGGCAGCTCCACAGCCTCCACGAACGGAACAACCAGACTTGCTCTTTCCCGGGCGCAATACTCCCTCAGAAGCTTAGACTCGCCGCCGTGGCTCGAATGTTTCAAGACGATGCTGAAACATTTGGGCACGCATCCTGGTCTAAACGGAAGTAAGAAATTCACCAACTCGCTGGCAGACTGAAGGTTTGACCGCCAGCCGGAGGAACTCATGAAAGAAATCCTTGCCGTAATCTTCATCTTTGGAACACCCGCGCTTGTTGCTTTGATCGTTTTCGGCTTTGTCCTTCTCCGCTACAACCAGCGCCAACGCACCATTCGCCTTGCCCTGGAAAAGGGGGTGGACGTTTCACCTCTCCTGGCTGAACGGGCAGCGGAATCTCTTGATCCGCGCAAATACGTCCTGCGCGGCCTGCTCTGGGGGCTGCCTGGAATCCTGATCGGAGTGGGGGTCACGTGGTCGGCCATTCTGCACGACAAGCCCTACTTCGCCGTGCTTGGCTGGATCCCGGCTGCTGTCGGCGCCGCCTACCTGATCTTCTACCGAATGGGATTGGCCCACAAGAATGGCGCCGCAGACGCTTCACTTGCTTCCACCACCCTTGCGCCTCCCGACCGCACCTCGGAGTGAAGATGGCACTGCGCGAGGCGGCCTGCGCCCGCACTTGAATTCCCTAATCCGTCGCGACACCTAAGTGAACAATATTGGGATTCACTCCAGCATCGTCACCGCGGCTTCATCATGATAGATAGGACCACGGGCTACATTCTACCGGTCCTGACGGGCCTGAACAGAATTGTACGCCCACATTCCGTGACGGGGGCGGTTCGCGAACCGCCCCTGCGGCTCGCTCGGAAATTGGCGATCCCGAAATACCATTTCCTGCCGGTAGGAAATGGCCAGGAAATGGGGAAGAAATATCAGGCATAATTCCCCCACTTTTAGCAAATTCCCGGTCATCCTCCTCGACTCTGGCCGTCAACGAGCTAGGCTATAGAGTGGAGAACGGTGCCGGGATGGAATGGCGCAGGAGAGGTAGGCGTCAGGTATCAGGCGTCAGGTGTCAGGGGCCAGGGGAAAAACAGAACCCCGGCCCGAATCCCGAATCCCGAATCCCGAGTCCCGAGCCCCGCTGACACCTGACACCTGACACCTTCTCGACCTCGTTCTTTAGCTCAGTACGCGCCACCTGGAACTACGGCTGTCAAAGATGTACTAGGAGCCTGTCGGAGATAGATTTTGCCGTATTTAGAATCAATAACTTGGCGACTTTACAATCGCTGTAAGTGATTGATTCTTCGTAGAAGAACTTCTATCTCCGACAGGCTCCTAGAAACAAAAGATCTTAGCGTTTAGCATCAAAATGTCTCAACGCTTTACCTCATTCAAATACAAAGGGTTAGTTTAAAAGCCGGGAGCCGGAGCGAAAAAAAGTGGCGCGGCTCTCCAAGATGTACTAGAAAACAAAAGGGGTTAGCGGTGAAGAGCGAACATCTCTAGAAAATCTATATTATTGAAATTAATGTAGTTAGTCGATGCCTTGTGGCCGGGGGCGCAAAAAAAGGGCAAAAATGAGGCAAAATCTCTCTAAGTTATTGAAAACACATATAGAAAAATGCCAACTTTACGTCTCTCCATGATGTTGATGAAAACAAATGGGTTATGCCGCGCTCTCCATGATGTTGATGAAAAGAAAGGGGGATATGCGTTGGACGCGAGGCCGGAAAGAGTGGGAAGTGGCACAGCCTGCATGGAACATTCCGGGGCGAACAGGCTGCGGAAAAACCTCTCAAACTGTCATACTGAGCCCGCTTTTTGGCGAAGAACCTCGGCATTTCGTGGGGAATTTATGATCCAAGTGAACTACGGGGGTTCTTCGCCCATAAAACAGGCTCAGAATGACAGCGCATGGAGTGGTGATGCTAAATGAATTCCGGGTCGAGTTTCTGCAGAGGAGGCGCAGCCGGTCGTGAGCATCGCGAAGGAAGGACCTCGGCATTTGCTTGAAAATTGAACTACAGGGGTCCTTCGCTTCGCTCAGGATGACGGCACTTAGGAGTTTTTCCGCAGCCTCTGCAGCCCCGCCCTTTCAGACCTGCGGCGAGAAATTGGGGCTGGATTGGTTCCGATTCCCCACCGATTCCCCCCGCCCCATGCCCTATGCGCTTTTTCACACCATAAGGGACATGATGACTGTCATTTTACGCATTGACGCCAAGTCAATTTCGAATCCACTTCCGCAGGCCGGGAATGTTTTCACTTCGCTAAGTGATTTATTTTCAATAAACTTCAGTTCGACGACACTAACCTCGGCTATTGGAACTGTTTGGCACACTGGTTGCCTTAAGTACAGGTGCGAGGGACTTCGGGTCCTAGGAACCTGGATAAAACCAGGTTGGGGGTTGGGGATCCCGGAAATCGGACGAACCGGGATCTTCAGCCCCCGTAAATTTTTACAGACGCGGCAATCAGGCAACCCTCAGCAAAAACCCAGGGAGATCAGAGGCAAGTGATGTTAGACATCACGAAGCTGAACGCTTCTCTATTGATGCCGGCCGTCACCGAAACCAGCAGGATCGGGCCGCAACGGGGAGCATTTTCGTCTGCTGAATCTTCACTGCCTTTCGCCGTGACGAATCCCAAGCCCATGGTCACATGGCGCGTAACTCGTTCCTGCAATCTGAATTGTTTGACCTGCCTTGCTGACTCGCGACCGCGCCGCTACGGGTCGGAGCTCACCACCTCTGAGGGCATGGAGTTGATCAGCGACTTGGCGGCGTTTGGTGTGCCCCGGTTGCTTTTCGCGGGCGGCGAGCCGCTGCTGCGGGCGGACCTGTTGGATTTGGTGGCCTACGCGTGTAAGCTGGGCATCGAACCCGCGCTGCTGACCCACGGCACACTGCTCAGCCGGGCACTGGCGGCGGGATTAAAGCGCGCCGGATTGCACTCTGTCAGTATTCTGGTGGAAGGACTGGGCCGCACGATGGGCCGCCACCGCGGTCCGCGAGGCGCATTCAGCGATGTCCTGGAAGGGTACGCGAAGGGTGAAGCCGCCGGCCTTAGTAGGGAGATCCGGACACCACTGAATCGCTGGAATTATCCCGATCTCGCCGCCATCCTGAATTTTGCCGAGCGCATGCGAATCCGCAAAGTCGTATTCGCTCACCTTGTCTATAGGGGCCGGGGTAATAACCCCCAGGATGATTTGACCCACGAGGAAAAGCGTCGCGCCCTCGACTTGCTGCTGGACCGCGCGGAAGATTTCCATCGCCGCGGAGTTGAGATCAACATTGCGACCGACGAAAACCACGTGGACGGCATTTACCACTACCTGCGATTAGCCCGCATGAATCCTCGGCGCGCGGCAACCGCCTATCGGCTGTTGCAGGGATGCGGTGCGGACGTGCAGGGCGCGGGTGTGGGCCTTGCCGGCATCGATGCCGTCGGCGACGTCCACCCGGATCCATACTGGGCCAATCACATACTCGGCAATGTGCGGGAGACGCCTTTCGGTGAAATCTGGGAAAACTCTTCGGATGCCTTGCTGCGAGGATTGCGGGATCGTCTTCCCTTGTTGAAGGGAAGATGCGCCAATTGTCGCTGGAAACAAGCTTGTGGGGGCAACTTGCGGGTTCGGGCGCAAGAATATTTTGGCGCCCCGTGGATGTCAGACCCCGCGTGTTATTTAACGAACGGAGAAATTGCCAAAGAAGTTACGGAGCCAGTCGAGGTAATGGAAGACGACGTGCTCTTAACAGAGCAGGCTGCGTAAAACAGCCAGTTTTTAGTACTGAGTCGTGATTATCTGATGAAAACGTTGACACACAAACCGCGGCTCGTTTTTTGGGAGGTGACCAAGGGATGCAACCTGCGTTGCATTCACTGTCGCGNNGCGCCACCGCTACGGAACTCTCATCAATAAATGACCTACCTACAACCAAAGCCCTGAACATTATAAAGCAAGTCTCTCAGTTATCCCTGCCTATCCTAGTTCTAAGCGGTGGCGAACCTCTTTTTCGAAAAGACATTTTTGAATTGGCCAGCTACGGGCGCGATTGCGGATTGCGCGTGGCACTGGCGACCAATGGAACGCTGGTTAGCGAAGAAGTAGCCCACAAGATTGTGGATGCCGGCGTGCGCCGCGTCTCCATCAGTTTGGACGGAGCGGACGCCGCTACCCACGATGCCTTTCGAGGTATCCCGGGAGCATTTGATCAGGCGGTGCGCGGCTTGCGAAATTTGAAAGAGCTCGGCATGTCCGTGCAGATCAACATGACCATCGCGCGCCACAACGCCCACCAGCTTCCCGCCGTGCTGGAAATGTCGCGCCAGCTTGGCGCCGACGCCCTCCACACTTTTCTTCTGGTGCCGGTGGGCTGCGGTGTGGGCATTGCCGAAGAGCAGATGGTCCCGGCCGACGAATACGAAAGAATCTTGAACTGGTTTTACGATCGTGCGCAGGAAGGCGGCATCGAGTTGAAAGCGACATGTGCGCCACACTACTTCCGCGTCGCCCGTCAACGCCGCGCTGCCGAGCGCCGCGCCGCCTCGCTGGCGGAATCCGCGTATGGCGCGAGTGGGCACGAGATTGGCCCCACCGATTTGACCATGCCCGGCTCGACAGGAATCGGCCTTCATCCCCACTCCCGGCCAGCCGTCGCGGGCCACCCCGAGGGCATGAATGCAGCGACCAAAGGTTGTCTGGCCGGTACCGGCGTCGCCTTCATTTCCTATCAGGGTGAAGTTTATCCTTGCGGTTACCTCCCGGCTCTGGCGGGCAATCTCCACCAGCAGAGTCTCGAGGAGATCTGGGAGGGCGCCCCGGTTTTTCAGCAACTGCGTGACACCGGCAATTTAAAAGGCAAGTGCGGTTGCTGCGAGTTCCGCAATATCTGCATGGGTTGCCGCGCGCGGGCGTTCGCCGCGACGGGAGATTTTCTGGACGAGGAGCCATTCTGCGTCTATCAGCCGCGTACCATGGAGGCGGTTAGGAGCAAGGAGGAGGAAAGCCATGCTTCAATTCACTGATCTTGTACGTGGCGGAGAAGCGGTGCGAGACGTCAAACAGAAATTCCCTGAAACCACGCCGGTCTTTGACCAGTTCGGGCTGCGGGCTTCCTGTGACGACTGCTCCATTGAAATGTCGGCCCGCAAAGTCGGCGCATCCTTTGAGGATTTGCTCGTCGAAGTTAACAAGGCAATCTATAAACTCCGGGGAGTGACTGCCCGCGCCGTGTGAGGCTCCATCGCCATGGCCAGTGCCACTTCCACTCTTCACTTGGTGACCCGCTCCCGAGGGCGCTCGTTCTTTCTGCCGCGTGAACACGGGGTCTGGGGAATGCTGTTGGTTCCGCATCTTTACCATGCGTGAGAATACCAGAGCGGATAATACCCTCTCTTATAATAAGGCCGCATTGGGCGTGGGGCCGATGTTTCCCCATTTCAGTGCGAAGGATATCGCAGACGATTGCCTGGCTCAGGTCATTGAGGTGGCTCGCCTGTCGCCCTCGGAATGGAACCTGCAAACCTGGCGTTGGATCGTGGTGCGCAGCAATGCCGCCAAGAAGTATCTCGAGGCAGCCGCTTCCATCAAGGTTCCCCTCAGTTCTGCGCCCGTCATTCTGATCTGCCTGGCAGATACCCTGGCTTGGAAGGCCGCGCCGCAGTATTTACAAGAGATGATTGCCAACCGGAAAATCACGGAGGAAGAAGGCCACGAGGCCCTGCGCCAAGTGCGCGAATACTATTCCTCTTCCCCCGAAGTTGCCAAACGCACCGCCCTGGCCAATGCCTTTGTGGCCGTGCATCAAATCCTTCTGGGTGCGGCAGAAAGCAATCTGTCGGCTTACTGGGTGACGGAATTCGACGAACCCAGGATCAAGACACACTTTCACATTCCCGATCACTTCCTGGTGGCCGCCTTACTCCCCATGGGCTACCGCGAGGAAGCTCCGGCGCCGGCCGCCTCCAGACTTCCCCTGCGCGCGTTTATCTACAAAGAGAAATTTGGCGAAACTCTCAGCCCCACCCCTTAGCGGCAACCATGAGCAGGAAACATATTTCGGTGCTCGCGTTCTTGGGAGCTGTAGTGTGCGCTGTTTGGTTGGTGTTCCAGAAGGCCATTTGGGGTACCGGGCCGGTGACGATTGCCATCCAGGTTGCGGTTGGTCTGCTGATGGTTTGGGCGCGCTTGACCTTCGGCCACCGCAGCTTTCATGCAGCCGCCAACCCCACTGCAGGCGGGCTGGTAACTCGCGGCCCTTACCGCTATCTCCGTCATCCGATCTATTCGGCCGTGTTGTATTTCCTCTGGGCGGGCATCGCCGTACACCCTGAACTGAGATACATCCTTGTGGCTTTGGTGTTCAGCTTCCTGTTGGGCGTTCGCATGTTTGCGGAAGAGCAATATCTGCGTGCCGAATATCCGGAATATGCCAAATATGCCCGCCACACGGCACGCGTTTTGCCCTTCCTTTTCTGAACACGGCACGCGTTTTGCACCGATTGCGAACTTACCAGCTCAACCGCAAACCCAGTTGAAGTTCCCGTGGTTCACCCGGTCCGCCGGAGGCCAAGCCCGCGACGGGCTGAATGGTGTTGAAGATCTGGCCGAAGCTGGAGGTGGCCAGGTTACGTTGGGGAATATCGAAGTTCGCCCGGTTGAAGATGTTGAACATCTCGGCGCGGAACTCCAGGCGGCTCGTTTCTCCCAGGCGAAAGTTGCGATGGATGGTGAAATCGCAGCTTCCCAATCCCGGCCCGCGCAAGATGTTGCGCCCGGCGTTGCCGAAGGTGAAGGGGCTTGGAGCGCTGAAGGCCGAGGCATTCACCCACTGCTGAGGGGTTTGTTTCGCGGGGTAGAAAGCGTTGCTCACGACGTTCGGGCGGTCGGTATCATTTCCCGTCCCGGTGATCTGTACCTCGTCGGCGCCGCTGATGCCTCCGCTCACGAACGGCGTAAACGGCGGACCCGACTGGACGGTGAGGACGCTTCCCACATCCCAATCTTCAATCAGGTGATTCAAGCTATGGTTATCGAGCTTCGCCACGGTCGAACCGAAGGGCATCGCCCAAAGATAGGCGAGGGACAGCCGGTGGGGAATGTTGAAATCAGACACGGCCTTCTCCGCCGCCACATCGTAAGAGTTCTGGGGGAAGTTGGCATTGCGCGTATCGCTGAAAGGGCCAGAGGTGGTGTCGATGGACTTCGAATAAGTGTAAGCAGCCAGAAGCGACAAGCCCTTTGACATCCGTCGCTCGACCTTGGCCTGAAGGGAGTTGTAAGAGGAACTCCCCGAGGATTGTGTATACGAGAAACTGGAGAGATAAGGGTAGGGTCGAGGGCAGCCATTCACGTTTTCGCAGGCTGCGAGCGTCGCCTGGGCGTCACCCGCAGGAACCGTGGAGAGATTCATGGGCTGATTGGGATCGGTCTCCTGGACAAGGCGCAGCCCCCGCGTTCCGACGTAGCTTAAGTCGAAGAGCCAATACTGCCCGACCTGTTGCTGCACATCTGCTGTCCACTCCTGGATGAAGGCGTTGCGAAAATTAAGTTGGAATGGGCTCATTGTGGGGTAAACCGAGCCTACGATTCCCGACAAGGCATTCTGGATGATTTGGCCGCTCCCCGGTTGGAAATTACACTGCCCGCCCAGGAGGCACCCCTCGAGCACGGAAGGAGAGTTGCCTTCTTGAATCTGGACGAAGGGTGGGTTTGCAGCCTTCTGGAAATAGACATCGCCGAAAGTCTGATCGTAGAAAACCCCGTAGCCGGCGCGCAGAACGGTTTTGGGGTTCTTAAAGGGTTGCCATGCCAGCCCGATGCGCGGCGCAAAATTGTTGCGGTCGGGCTTTTGCAGCGAGCGGTTGCTTGCGGTGCTTCCCAAGTTGACCGTTTGCTGGCTACAAGTCTGAGCCGTACAAGGCGCCGGACTGATTTGCCACTGGCCGGTGAGCGGATTGACGCTTTGGTTAAAGCTCCACAGGGTTGCGGCATTAGTCCCCGCCACCATGAGATCCCCATTGCTGAAATCGAAGTTGGAAAAGCCGTTCGACCTTTCCGTGACCAGGCTCTTGTACTCGTAACGCAAGCCGAGGTTCACGGTTAGATGGGGGCGGACTCGCCAATCGTCCTGGACGAAGAAGTCGTATTCACCAAATTGCCCGGAAATGTATTCTTGGAATCCATTAAGCCAGTACTGGGGAAGGCCCAGCAGCGCATCCGCGATGCCATTGCCGAGCGTGCAGGTGGGGCAACCCAATTCCCCCGCCGAGACCTGGCCCAGGCCGCCCGTCAGGAATCCGGTAAAATCAAATTCTCCCCGGATGATGTTGTCGAGGGAGAAATTCCCGCGCCGGACATCGCGAATATCGACGCCATAGCTCAGCGTATGTGTCCCCACCACTTGCGTCAGCGTGTCGCCGATTTGGAAGGTGTCCACCGCGCCGCTTTGCGGCGTGGTTTCATCGGCTCCCATGTTGGCGTAACCCGAAAAGTTCAGATTGGGGACACCGGCGGGAACGGAGCCGATGTTTGTGACCCCTGCGATCCCGAGGCTTGAGGCCAGGGTGTTACCCAGATCCTGGTCAACCTCGCGGATTTGATAGCGGTTGTAGCCAAGCTTGATCTCGTTGACGAACTTGGGGTTGAAGATGTGGGTCCAATCGAGGCCCGCCATCTGGTAGGAATCGTGGGAGAAGCGGCCATATCCCGGAAGGGTAGTGGTGAGTTCCGGAACGGTGCCTGTGGGCCAAAATTCGCGATCAAAGTTCAGACTGTACCGGACGAACAAGGAGTTCTTGCTGTTGAACTGATGGTCGATGCGTCCCGTCAGGGTGTCGTAGGTGACCTGCCGGTTGACCAGCGCCTGGTAGTTCGCGGCCCCACACGTGGCCGACGGGATATTGGGCTGCGGAAACAGGTTGACGAGGGCCTGCCCGACCGGATCTGCCTGCGGCAGGACTTGGTTGATGTTGGTGAAGGGTGCTCCACCCCCCAACGGATTGAGCAGAATGGTCTGGCTGGCACAGTTGGGGTTCTGGAGGTCCGTGAAGTCACCCTGGCGTTCCCCCATGCTGGGAACGAGGAAGTTGTCATAAAAGTCGCGGTGCTCACGGGTACCTTCATAGGCGAAAAAGAAGAAAGTGCGATCGTGTCCGTCGTACACCGCCGGGAGCACGGCAGGCCCCCCGAGCGTCCCGCCAAACTGATTGCGGTGCATGGGCGCGATGGAAGGGTCAAAAAAGTTGCGCGCGTCGAAATCGGTATTGCGGGCGAACTCGTAGATGCTGCCGTGTAAATCGTTTGTTCCTGACTTGGTAACCATATTGACTTCGGCCCCGGCGTGGGCGCCGAATTTGGCCTCGTAAACCCCGGTCTCCATGCGGAACTCCTGTACCGAGTCGAGCGGCGGGGCCACCGTGTATTGGCCGACACCCACGGATGTATCATCGAGGCCATCCAGCCAATAGGAGTTCATCGAGTCGCGCATCCCGTTCACATTGATGGCGCCACCTCGGGAGCTGATATGGGTACCCTCAGTTCCGGGAGATACGCCGGGCACGAGCAACGCTAATTCCAGAAAATTCCGCCCGTTCAGGGGGACCTCTGTCACCTTCTGCTCGTCGATGGTGGTTCCCACAGACGAGGTTTGGCTCTCAACTGTGGCGGGGGTTGCCTCCACTTTGATGGTCATTGCCTGGGGGCCCACTTTGAGCGACATGTCCACCCGCAGGTGCTGGTTCACGAGGAGCGTAATGGGGCCGCGCTCGATTATTAGGAAGCCCTCCTTCTGGGCACGAAGGACATACTGCCCTGGCGGGAGAAGAGGAATCTCATAACTGCCGTCGTTGGACGTGATCACGCTGCGCGAAAATCCCTTGTCTTTTTCCGTAAGCGTCAGGAGGGTACCCGGGACGACAGCCCCGCTGGGATCCATCACGGTCCCTGTAAAGCTACCCTGAAAGGTTTGTCCCCAACCTACTATGCAACCGATACTGAGGAGAAGGATCAGGGTTTGAAAAGCCTGTCGGATTGATGATGGCATGATTCGCATTTCCTCCCTATGAAGTCCGGAGCACACGACCCATCAAGCGACGCACAATTCTGTCGGGAGAGCAAACGACCCACTGGGATGGCGGTCCGCATCCCGCCGACAAGGAAATCGGCCCCCCACACTAACATGAATTATTCATCCCGCAAAGCCGTTCTCAACCTGCATCCCTCTGGGGCGGCAGGACTGAATCCAAATAAGTTATCGGTGCGCTGGGCGCCAGCCGCTGGCTATACAAACAGTCATTCCACAATCGCAAAGTAATCATCGAACAATGCCGTTAACCATGATGAAATATTGGGGTAACCTGAGTTTAATGAAAAAGGCGATCGCGGCGATATTGAACCCGCCATCGCCCCCGTTCTGCTGGAGCGTCTCCGCAACCTCTTTGGCCGCGCCTCCGGCCGCGCCGTTCTGAACCTGACCGAAGTCTCTTACGCATCGATGGAAGGCTTGCGCGCTTTGCAGGAGTCGCAGAAAGCAGCCACGGAACTCGGCGTCGAATTGCGCCTGGCCGGAGTCGAGAAAGCTCTGAAAGAAGCCTTCGACCTGAAGGGAATTACTCCTCAATTCCATATCTTTCCCAAGGTGGAAGCCGCTGTGGCGAGCTTCCCCAAGCGCTGACCAGAAACGGAATGCCATAATAGGTTATTTGTTAACAGCGAGCTCTCCCCACCTTCATACCCAACAAATATCGTTTACAATACCCATGCCCTGCCCAAGAGATCGATACGCATCTTGCCTTGGTTACACCGATCGCGCAGGGTCACGTGGGAGGTCGCGATGCAATTGGAAAAGGAGACACTCAAGGTTCTACCGGCGGCGCTGCGGGTGTTGGAAGAGGGCTTTGCTTCGCTTCCCGCTATCAACACGCCAGCACCGGGCCAGGAGCGCATGGCTGAGGTGATGCAGCAAGTTGCTGTTCGCCTGCGGGACAACTATCCGTACTTCCATCCCTTTTATGCGGGCCAGATGCTCAAACCACCTCACCCGATTGCCCGCACCGCATACGCCTTGGCCACTTGGATCAACCCCAACAACCACGCGCTCGACGGCGGGCGCGCCAGTTCGGCAATGGAGAAGGAAGCCGTAGCAGAGATCGCCGTAATGTTCGGCTGGCAAACGCACCTTGGGCATCTCACCAGCGGCGGCACCATGGCGAACCTCGAGGCGCTCTGGGTGGCGGGGCAACTTCATCCTGGAAAGAAAATCGCAGCCTCGGCGCAGGCCCATTATACGCATCATCGCATCAGCAAGGTGCTGGGACTGCCGTTTGCGGAACTGCCTTGCGACCCTCGGGGGCGGATGGATACCCACGCTCTGGCGGAAAGGCTGGCGGAGGGAGACATCGGCTGCGTCGTGGCAACTCTTGGAACCACCGGGACCGGCTCCGTTGACCCTTTGCCGGAAATCCTTCGCCTGCGCGCTCAACACGGCTTTCGCTTGCACGTCGATGCTGCTTATGGTGGGTACTTCGCTCTTGCTGGAAATCTCACGGAGGAAACTCGCGCCGCATACGGCCAGATCAATCACGCCGACTCGATTGTAGTTGATCCCCACAAGCATGGCCTGCAACCTTACGGGTGCGGGTGCGTGCTGTTTCGCGATCCTAGTGTGGGGGCGTTGTACAAACATGATTCTCCCTACACCTACTTCACTTCATCGGAATTGCATCTGGGCGAAATCAGCTTGGAGTGCTCGCGCCCGGGAGCTTCAGCCGTGGCACTGTGGGCCACGCAGAAATTGCTGCCCCTCGTCCGCGGAGGCGAGTTCGCCGCTGGCCTGGAGGCTTGCCGAGAGGCCGCGTTGAGCCTGGCGGACCACCTCGCTGCCGATTCGCGATGGCTGGTGCCATTTTGTCCGGAGCTCGACATCGTCGTGTGGGCCCCAAGTGCCGAATCTGCGCAACGGGCTTCCATGCGCTCCCATAGCATCTTCGCCGCGGCCGCAAAGCGTGGCCTGCACCTTGCGCTGATCCGCTTGCCCATCGGGTATTTTCCCACGCTCGCGGGCGATTTGTCCGACGGCCATGACAGCGTGCTTTGCTTACGTTCTGTCTTGATGAAGCCCGAGCACCGCGAATGGCTGACCCAGATTCTGCCCATATTGGACGCAGCGTTCCGGGATGCTGCGGAGGATTGACAAACTCGCGAAGGCACACCTGCCAGCAGTATTGTTCAGAAATCGGCTAGTATTGCAGACGGGCCAAGCATGTCAATGCAGAACAAGCGGCGCGGGTAAGTCAGGCATGTGGCCGGGCAGCACCCGAATCGGGCCATCAAGCGATTTTTTCGCAACTCTTTACCCTGAAATATCAGCCGCTTGGCAGCCGCCTTGGGAAATTTCACATCTAACAGATTGACAAACCAAGGTCAATGCGAATAGTGTACGCCAACCTATGAAACTCCTTGTCCTCGGCTCCGGGGGTCGCGAACACGCTCTGGCGTGGAAACTGCATGAGAGCCAGCAGATGGAGGAGTTGTATTGCGCCCCCGGGAATGCCGGCATCGCGCAGGAAGCAGAGTGCATTCCGGTCGATCTTTCGCAAGTCAAGGCCATTGTGGAACTGGCCAAAAGATTGCACGCGGACCTTACCATTGTCGGCCCGGAAGCGCCGCTGGTGGCCGGCGTCGTTGATGAATTCGAAAAGGAAGGGTTGGCGATTATCGGTCCCAGCAAAGCGGCGGCGCGCCTGGAGGGAAGTAAGATCTTTGCCAAGGAATTCATGCGGCGGCGCAATATTCCCACCGCGCGGTTCGAAGTCGCTGAGACCTTCGAGGAGGCCGTCAATGCTCTGGTGCGATTCCCCCTTCCCGTGGTGGTGAAGGCGGATGGATTGGCCGCGGGCAAGGGAGTAGTGGTTGCCCGCAACCACGCGGAGGCGGACCAGGCCGCCCGAGACTTCATGCTCCGCAAGACCCTGGGCGGCGCGGGCGACCGAGTGATTATCGAGGAGTGCCTCACGGGTGAGGAAATGTCTTTCATAGTACTCACCGATGGGCGCGCCATTCTTCCCCTGGTACCCACCCAGGATCACAAGGCGTTGCTGGATGACGACCAGGGTCCCAACACCGGTGGCATGGGCGCGTACAGCGATGACTCCATTCTCAGTGAGCCGTTGCACGACGAAATTCTTCGCTCCATCGTTGCTCCCACGCTGGCGGGCATGGAAATGGAAGGCTCTCCCTATCGCGGCTTTTTGTATTTCGGATTGATGATGACGCCCGCCGGCCCCATGTTGCTGGAGTACAACGTCCGCCTGGGCGACCCCGAAGCCCAGCCCATCTTGATGCGTTTGCGCTCCGACCTGGCGGACATGTTGGTGGCTTCGCGCGCGGGCCAACTGGCGGCAGTGGACGTCCATTGGAGCCCCAATCCGGCCGTATGTGTGGTGCTGACCTCCAGGGGCTATCCGGCAAAAGCGGAGATTGACAAGACCATCACCGGTTTTGAAACGGTGGAAACATTGGGAGGCGTCAAGATTTTCCATGCCGCAACGCGTGTACAGGATCATCAATTGCTCACCGCCGGTGGACGCGTGATGGGAGTAACTGCGACGGCGCAGGATTTGCCCTCCGCCATCGAGCGCGCTTACGCGGGGGTTAACAAACTTCAGTTTGATGGCATGCACTACCGGAAAGACATTGGGGCGAAGGCGTTGCGGCGGGTTCCGAAAGTCCCGGCGCCCAAACGCGCGCGCGCCCCCAAGGGAGAGCGTCCGTCTTCGCGCAAGTAACGCCGGCATCTTGCCGGCCTTTGATGAACCTAAGGGAATTGCCGGCTGGAGGCCGACGCCACGGCAACGGGCTTTTTCATCAGCCGGTTAAGGGTTTATCCCATTCCCTATGAAACAGGGAGGAGAGAAGAGATGCCTGAGAAGCCATTGGTTGGCATCGTTATGGGCAGCGACACCGATTTGCCCATCATGACCGAGACCGCTTTAACCTTGAAGAAATTCCAGATCTCCTTTGAAATCGAAATTACCTCCGCCCATAGGTCGCCCGTGCGCACCGCGGAGTATGCGCGCACGGCCGTGCAGCGGGGCCTGAAGGCGATCATCGTGGGGGCGGGAGGGGCGTCGCACCTGGCGGGAGTCATCGCGGCGGAAACCATCCTGCCGGTGATTGGCGTCCCCATGGCTACCACCACGCTTGCGGGGCTCGATGCCTTGTTGTCCACAGTCCAGATGCCGGGCGGCGTTCCCGTGGCCTGTACGGCGATCGGAAAGCCCGGCGCGATTAACGCCGCCATCTTTGCTGCGCAAATCATCGCCACGGCCGATCCCGCTACGGCGCAAAAACTCGTTGAGCATAAGGAACAATTGGCACGCGCGGTTGCGGAAAAATCGGAAAAGCTCAAGCGCGAATTCAAAGTCTAATGACAAGTGACGAGTGAAGAGTGATGAGTGAAGAGTGACAAGACAGCACGACAGCGCAGCGACAAGTGACGAGTAAAGAGTGACGAGAAAGGTTACGTGAGTTGGCTTGTTCATGCTCATCCCTCGTTACTTGTCACTCGTCACGGCACCTGGCTTGGCTGGTTTTTGCTCTTCACTCATCACTCTTCACTTGTCACTGAGGTGTTTCTGTGTTCATTGGGCACTTCGGAGTTGCGCTGGCGGCGAAAAGGGTTGCGCCGCGCACCTCCCTGGGAACCCTGGTGATGGCGGCGCAATTCGTGGACCTGCTCTGGCCGGTTTTTCTACTCCTGGGCGTTGAGCGGGTGATTATTGCCCCGGGCACGACAGCCGTCACGCCGCTGGATTTCATCTTCTACCCTTTTTCCCACAGCTTGCTCGCCGACCTCGGCTGGGCCTGCCTTTTTGCGGGTATTTACAAAACAGTTAAACGCGACTCGCGGGGAGCCGCTTGCCTGTGGTTCGTCCTCATCAGCCACTGGCTGCTGGACGCGCTCAGCCACCTGCCGGACCTCCCGCTTTACCCCGGAAGCTCGACATATGTCGGCCTGGGTCTCTGGAATTCACGAGCGTGGACGATCATCTTGGAATGTGCCATCTTCGCTTTCGGCGCGAGGATTTATGCCAAAGCCACCCATCCCCGTGACCGCGTCGGAGCCCTCGCCTTCCGATTGTTTATTGCCGCGCTTTTCCTGTTTTATCTCCTGAACATCTTCGGCCCACCGCCACCCAGTGAGAAGGCCGTGGCCTGGGGGAGTCTCAGCCTGTGGCTGTTCGTCGTGTGGGCCTACTGGCTGGACCGTCACCGCCCGCTGGGTTCTTCTCCCCCGCGTCTGGTATATGCCACCCTTGGCCCTCTTCCCGAGCAACCTCCTTTAACCTGAGAATGCACCGGCTTCCTTTAAGATTTTCCGCGCCCCCCGCCTGTAGCGTGGGAACGAGCCGGGTCCCTTTGACATTTTACGCATCAAAGCCCGAAAGGTCGGAGCCCACTGCGCAAGCGGTGGGTAAAGGAACCGAGTAAAATTCCCGCCAAGCCCCGGAGGGGCGAAAGGATATTTCACATACCCACACAAACCTGCTGAGCCACTAGCCCGCCTTTCTCACCACGGGCATGCGAACCGAAGTTTCGGAGTGCGGCGACGCGTCGCCGGTTTCCCTCGCCGCAAGTGGTCGCGGTGAATCCTAAGGCGCTGACAAGTCAACGCGGGAAAAAGCGGCGGCAAGCTGCCGCACTCCGAAATTTGACTCCTTGCGCCCGCACAAACTGTTCGGGGGTACGAGACGCGGAAATATCCAGAAAAGCCGCAAAACGGCGGGGCTGAAGTCCGCCCCTCCAAAGCCGTGGTCAGAAATGCGGGCTAGGAAAACCCGACTATCGCGTGACCTTCTAGTATGACGAGCGTTACATTGGCGTGCAATTTCTTTCGCCCCTAACGGGGCTCGCACTGGGTGGGTGGGCGCCGGTCCCACAACTCGCGCCGTGGGCTACGACCTTTCGCCTGCTTCGCGGGCTGGAGCGAAAGGCTTTGGCAATTCGCCTTTCGCGTTTTGACTTGTTTTTGCGGCGCTGCCGCGCTGTTCGTCCCGAACTTCGAATCCCGAATGCCGAGTCCCGAGCCGCTTGACTCCTATTGTGTGAACCGTTATCTTCTCAGGCAACTAGCATGTGAAACGATTTTCGGGATGTGGAGAGCCCCAAGGCGGTAATGCAATGTCCAAACCCATGTCCGCTGTAGATTGCATCGGCCCGGCATTCGGGCAGACGAAGCGTCAACTCTTTGCGCCGTTTCGACTAGGCCGCTGGGCGCGCATGGCTCTCATCTGCTTGCTCACCGGCGAATTCGCCGGTGGAGGGGGTGGCGGGGGTTCGGGAAACCTCAATTTTCCCACATCACATGGCAAAGGCGGCAAAGGTTTATCCACGATCCCCGACATCCCTTGGGGAAAGATTCTCCCCTGGCTGCCATGGATTCTAGCCGGCGTTGCCCTGCTGCTCCTACTCATTTTCCTGTGGGTTTATGTCGCCTCGGTATATCGCTTCGTGCTCTTTGATTCAGTTCTTCATGATCGCTGCGAACTGAAAGGGAGTTGGATGCGGTGGGAGCCTTGCGGTCGAAGCTATTTTTATTGGTCTCTCGCCCTCTTTGTTGTTTCCTTCCTCGGGACATGCCTGCTGATTGGGGTGCCGCTACTCATCGCCTGGCGCGCCGGGTTGTTTCACCATCCCGGTGAACACCTCCTGGTGTTGATTCTAGGTGGCGTGGCGCTTTTCTTCCTCATGATTGCATTCTTCATCGTGGGCGCGGTCATCGGCCTGTTCGCCAAGGATTTTTGCGTGCCGATTATGGCGATGGAAAATGTGCGCGTGCTGGATGCTTGGCGACGTCTGTTTCCCATGCTGGCAGCGGAGAAGATGGCATACGCCGGCTATGTGCTGATGAAAATTGTTCTGGCCATGGGCAATGCCATCATCGTTGGCATCGCCACAATCCTGATCTTTCTTGTCCTGCTCATTCCCCTCGGAATCGCGGCGCTCATCATCTTCTTTGGCGGGAAAGCCATGGGGCTCACCTTTAACGCCGCCACCATCAGCATCCTGGTGGTGTTGGGTGGTGTTATCCTGGCCGGCCTTATCTACCTGATGGCGCTGATCAATACGGCCCCCATGGTCTTTTTCCAGTCTTACGTGCTCCACTTCCTGGGCTCCCGCTACCCGGCGCTGGGCGCAGTTGTCTTTCCGCCCCCACCGGAAATTCCGCCACCTCCACCCCTCGATTCACCGCCGATCCTCGAGCCTTCGACCGGGTGAACAAATCATCGGGTGATCCGGTGATCGCGTGATCGGGTGAACAAATAATCCTTGCATCGGGTCGTTGAGGACCGTGCGCTAGCCCAACTTTCGCAGCTCGG